>CAYJKD010000061.1:0-618 GCA_964370595.1 uncultured Lachnospiraceae bacterium | reverse complement strand
ATGGCATGCCTCTATCATGTGTACAATATAGATTTATGGCCATTTAACGAAAGTAAATCCCCTTTTAGGCTATTCTGTACTATAAGCGTCACTGACTCTAATACACAGTTATTTACCCAAAGGGGATACGATTCCATTTATTCTCTTGGCTTAATCAAAACCTCATTGGGCCGAACAAGTCCTAACTTTTCCTTTGCAACCTTTATATAATACTGATCTGTCTGCATATAAACGCGCAATTCTTCTAGTTCTAATGCTCTATTTTGTTCCTCTATAATCAACTGCATCAATCGCTCTTCTTCTGCAATTAGCTCTTCAATTTTATCATCCATTTTAAGGTTTTGTAAAAAGATCACGACACCCAAACTAATAACGACGACCGCCACTCCTAGTAGTGACATGCGGCTTTGCCATTCACGGCGTCTCATCCTTCGAATTTTCTTCGCTCTCATGACACTCACCATACCCTTTATTTTGCTTTCTGAACTTCGATAATATTTTTATTCTAATCCATAATAACAAATTATGCAAGAAATTTAAAATGCTTTCCAAAAATAACTGTAACGGTGCATTCATAAATGGGCAAAGATACCTGATTTTGATAAAAAACGCCTCATA
>CAYJKD010000060.1:10918-13483 GCA_964370595.1 uncultured Lachnospiraceae bacterium | reverse complement strand
ATTGCAAAGGGAATAGAGGTTGCTGATTATATGGTAAAATCTGCACAAGTAGAATTGGTGCGCAGTTCGACCATATGTCCAGGAAAATATGTAATTATCATTTCTGGCAATACAGGCGATGTGAAAACTGCAATAAAAGAAGGAAAAATAAGAAGTGAACATATGCTAGTGGATGAGTTATTAATCTCCAATGTACATCCACAAGTAGTTCCAGCAATTGCAATGACAAGTCAGATAGAAACACATGGAGCGGTAGGTGTATTAGAGTTTTTCTCAGTAGCTTCTGCGATTCTTGCAGCTGATGAAGCGGCAAAAGCAGCAAATATTTCATTAATAGAAATAAGAATCGGATATGCCATTGGAGGAAAAGGATTCGTTACTTTGACAGGAAGTGTAGGAGACGTAAAAGCAGCAGTTGATGCAGGAAAACAAGTATCGGAGTTACTTGTTAATAGTGTTGTAATTCCACGTCCTGATCCAAAGGTATTTGAGTCTTTGCTATAGTAGTAAAATATTAATAAAATAAGAACTACAATTAAAACTAGGAGGATATGATTATGTTTGACGAATTATTAGGACACTTAAGTGACACAGCAGTATTTACAGAGAGTATTAGTGCTTGGGTTTCAAATTTATCAGTTAACAGTGTTATTATGATGATTATGATGATCTTTATGATTGTTGGAGCAATTGATAAAATACGTGGAAATAAATTAGGCTATGGAGAGTCATTTGAAGAAGGATTTATGGCGATTGGATCTTTGGCAATAGCAATGGCAGGGGTCGTTGCAGCAGCACCAGTGTTAGCGATTATTTTAAAACCGATATTAGTACCAATCTATGGACTCGTTGGAGCAGACCCAGCAATGTTTGCTACTACATTACTTGCAAATGATATGGGAGGATATCCTCTTGCTATGCAACTTGCAGAAAATGAATCTATTGGAAACTTTGCTGGTCTAGTACTTGGCTCTATGATGGGACCTACGATCGTATTTACAATTCCAGTAGCGCTTTCTATTATTAAAAAAGAAGACAGACCATATCTTGGAGCTGGTGTGCTTGCTGGTATGATTACCATTCCAATCGGTTGTATCGTTGGTGGTCTTGTAATGAATATGACTCCACATAAAATTGATATCCTTACAATATTAATTAACTTAATCCCAGTTATTATTATCGCAGCACTTATTTCTCTAGGACTTTGGTTTGCCCCAGAGAAAATGATTAAAGGATTTAGCGTTTTTGGAACTGGAGTTACAATTGTAATTACTGTATTTACAGCAATTGCTGTATTCCAACAATCTACAGGAATTATGTTCCCATTGTTTAGCATTATGTCAACTCCAGATGCAACAGGTATCACACCACTTAACTCTGGATTGTTAACTTGTGGATTAATTGGTATTACACTGATCGGAGCTTTCCCAATGGTTAAATGGATTACAAAAACATTTGGAAAAGCACTAGAAGCAATTGGAAAATCTTTAGGAATGAATGAAACAGCTTCAGCTGGTTTAGTAGCAACACTAGCAAATAATATTGCAATGTTTAACGTATTAGGCGATATGAATCCAAAAGGAAAATTACTTAACGTAGCATTTGCAGTATCTGCAGCGTTTGCATTTGGTGACCACCTTGGATTTACAGCAGGTGTAAATTCAGATATGATTTTCCCGGTTGTTATTGGAAAACTAACAGCAGGTATTACAGCATTAATCCTTGCTAATATTCTTGCTCCAAAATTATTGTCAAAAGTAGATGGTGCAACTAAGAAATAATAGTGTGATTGGACGAAGAACTAGGAAAGGAAATATAAGATGAACATCAGTGAAGAATTAATCCGTGAAATTGTTGAAAAAGTAGTTGCTGAAGTGAAAAAAGAAGAGATAAAAAAAGAAGAGGCTGATTTTGAGAAGCATGTTGATCCTAGCGGTATTATCTCTATCAAAACGGATACAGTAAAGTGTGAGCGTTTTGAGCAAGATGGCGTATATCTAAAAGATCTTTTATCGTTGGAAGAGGCTCCTCGTATGGGAGCAGGTGTAATGGAATTAGATAACACAGCATTTGAGTGGACACTAACCTATGATGAGTATGACTATGTGATTGAAGGAACACTTGAAATCGTGATTGATGGAAGAGTTGTTACAGCACATGCTGGGGATGTAATCTATATTCCTAAAAATAGCCATATCCATTTTAGAAGTCCAGGAAAAACAAGATATTTCTATACCGTGTATCCTGCAAATTGGTTTGAAACATTAAATGGATAGAGGATATAAGGAAGGAAAGTGGTTGGTTCTATAGCCACTTTCTTTTTTTTGGAAAAAAATAAAAATAAATGTTTAAAAAAACTGAAATATAGTGTAAAATATATAAATAGACAGATAATAAAATCGATTGGAGGTAAATGTATGAACTTTAAAACAATCATATATCATGTTCCACCAATTTTACTTCTTGTTATTCTCATTCGTGGAACAGAGAAAAGTGTAACATTGCGATTTTGGATTCTTAGTATACTTTCAATTACTCTTTATGTGGTCATAGAACGTGTAATTG
>CAYJKD010000060.1:4118-10908 GCA_964370595.1 uncultured Lachnospiraceae bacterium | reverse complement strand
TAAAATGCTTATTATGAACCGAAAGAATAGATCAAATGTTCAAGTGGTTCCGATTCTGTTTGCAATAGGATCAAATTTTATGCTATTAATCATAACAGGATACGTTATTTTAATGCCATGGTTTCAAGAGGAGTATTTAGTAGCAATTCTACTAGGTGGAGTGATTAGCATGTATATGATATGGCAATTGCTTTTTACAGCTCCGATATTTAATCTATTAACAAATACAAGATTTGAGAGAATCAAAGAAGTGGGCATTCTACCTTGCACGAGTATTATGCTATTTGTAACTGTGCTTGAAATGGTAATGTATGGGGTTATGGGATCAGAGCTTATCACAGTTTTATTTTTTACGTTTGTAATAGAGATTGTAGCTGTATTTGTTTATCGAAATGTAAAGTATCGTGAAAACTAATAGAAAAGAGATGAGAACATGTATTAAATCTATGTTTTCATCTCTTTTGTTGAATTATTTACTATATTTTCAAATCTAATCCTGAAACTTTTTCTTTTAACATACGTCCACATAATTCAGCAATAAACGCACCTGCTTCTACTGCATTAGTGCCACCTTTGTGAATATTTGATACAACAGTACGATTTGCTTCTGGAATACCGATATATCCACCATATGTCATATAGGCACTAAGGGATTCACTAGAAGTAAGCCCAGGTCTTTCTCCTAATAAAATTACAGTTACTTTAGAGCCTAAAGCTTCTGCAACGGAATCCATAGAACCAACCCGACCATACTTTACAAAGATGGTTGTTCCTACATTAAGTTTTAATGCAGATAAACCTTGAAGTAGTGAAGGAAGCAAATCATTCATATTTGCAGTAACAGCTGTACTGGATAATCCATCAGCAACGATAATTTGTACATCAGGATTTACTGTACAATTTTTCTTCATTGTCTCTATGGTTTCCTTTGCAAATATACGTCCTAAATCTGGGCGAGTTAAAAATGTGTCTTTTGAATCACAAAGGGTTTGGTAGGTTGTGATATTTAATTTTTCAAGCATCTTATCATCCACATCTGTAAATACAGCATCCATTGCAGCAGCATGGTCACTACAAAACCTAAGATAGGTATTGGTGCGATAACGTGGGCCAGCCCGCCAAACCCCCACGCGGGCTGCTGTCTCACGACGCATCTGTTGAAAGTGCTCTAAATTATATGGTTCAGGAACATCAATTACTTCTTTAAAATCAATGGCAGATAAATCAGGAACTTCGCCATCACATATAACTGGAGAGGATGGTGCTTTTTCATTGGTAATTACCTCGGTAACAATCTGTTCAATCAGTGCTTTCATTTTGTCTTCATTCATGATTTCATTTCCTCCTATGTTAAGAAAATAGATGCATCACCAGCTCTAGGAGTTAAAACTCCACGTTCATCAATAAGTCCCATTTTCATCATCCATCGATGGAATTCAGGAGCTGGTAAACGTCCAGATAGCTCACGCATTGTGGCGTTGTCATGATAGCTACAGTCTTGATAGGACAACATAATATCATCGGAAACTGGAACTCCAATGTAATAGTTTGCACCTGCTGCATTTAAGAGCATAGCAGCAATCTGTTGATCATCCATCGTAATAGAGGTATGATTGGTAAAACATGGAGCCATTCCCATTGGAAGCCCCAGTAGTTTTCCCATGAAGTGATCTTCTAGGTTTGCACGAATTAATTCTTTCCCATCATATAGTGTTTCAGGTCCGATAAAACCAGATACATTGTTAACCATGAAAGGCCTGAAATATCTTCCGAATCCATAAGTTCGTGCTTCTAATGTCATTTCATCTACTCCACAATCAGCACCTACAGAAACTTCAGAACCTTGTCCAGTTTCAAAGTAAAGCTGGTTTGGTCCTGTGCTAATACAATGTTCACGAGCAATTTCAAAGGCCTCCTGACAAAGTGCTTTGCTAACTCCAAAGTCTAGATTACCACGCTCCGTTCCAGCAATGGATTGAAAGATCATTGAAAGAGGAACTCCTTTTCTTACAGCGTCCATTTGTGTTGTCATATGAGAAAGAACTACAATTTGAGATGGAATCTCAAATTTTGTCATAAGTTCATTGATACCTTCTGCAATTCGCTTTGTACTTTCTACATTATTTTCTACAGGATTGATACCGATACAAGCATCACCACACCCATAGCTAAGCCCTTCCATGGTTTGGATTAAGATTTCGTTAGGGTCATCGGTAGGACTGTTTGGTTGATTTCGAAAGGCGAGAACATTTGCTTGACCGATTGTTGTATTACAAGTAGTGATATGCTGAATTTTGCGAGCACCATAGACCAAATCCATTGCAGACATGATTTTTGCTACCCCAGCAGCAACTTCACCTGTAAAGGCACGAGAACTTCGAACGAGGTCCGTTCCAGAGGTTTTATGGTCAAGAATCCATTCACGCAACTCTCCTATTGTCATATTTCGTTTTGCTTCATATGCAGCTCGATTTAAACCATCAATATTAACTCTTGTAACTTCATCCACTTCATAAGGAACTGTAGGGTTCTCTGTTAAATCTCCTACGGTTAACTCTGATAACACAATTTTTGCAGCTGTCCGTTCAGTTGCTGTTGCTGCTGCAATTTTTTGAAAACGATCCCCCGCTTTTGGTTCATTGGCTTTTGCTAACACATCTTTGATATCTTTAAATTGAAATGTTTTGCCATTTAGTGTTGTTTTTAGCTTCATGAATTCGCACCTTTCTAATGATTTTTATAATGTTAATATACTTTTAATAAATATATCATTTTTTTTGTGCAAAATCAATAGAATAGCAAGTGAAAAACGGACAAAAATGATTATTATAGATATTTTTTTGGAAAATTCAAATAAAACAAAACGATTGTTTTTAGAATGAAATAAAATGTATTATAAAATTCTTTTTAATTCGATTTTTTCTGCATATTTACACATACCATCAATTGTATTTTATATTACTATATCAGGCTCTAGTTCAAATTGTTTATATCTATTTTTATGAGATATGGTTAATTTTTTTGACTGAATATAGTATATTATGGCTTATCCACAATAGGGATAGAAATTTTTGTAAGAAACGCCTCTTCATCTGAAACACAGGCTTCATCTAAAATCCCTTCCTTGTAGGAATATGCTCCCAATTGAAGATTGTGGCTTTTTGCATATGTGAGTAGGGTGGAATACGCATGTTCAGAATCATAATAATTTCCTTTTAAATAGGTTGCAATGTAATAGCCTTTTGGTTTTATATGAAAAGGATGTTCCTTTGGAATGTGATTGATCTTCGTAAAGAAGTAGGCGTAATGGTCCCAATGAGAGTCCATGAGTTGCTTCGTTTCGATCATAGCACCATAAGGGTATCCACAAGAGAGATTGTGGATCGTACAATAGGAAATATGTTGATAAATTGCATGAATGATTTGATCATGATTGTTTGTATTTAGAAAAGGGCTAGTTACTAAATATTCATCTTCAATTTCTTCAACAAAAACGTGAGGAAGTAAATGAGCCTTGTTGCTTAGAGCAACAAGATCGAGTTTAGTTTGAATGATTTCTTGAAGTTTTAGCAGAGAGTTGATTTCTTCCAATACCTTTTTTTGCTGCGTTTGGAGTAGTGATTGAAAGGTGGAAGGTGTTCGATGTGTGACATAGGTTTTGATCTCCTTTAGAGGCATTCCTAGCTGTTTTAGGTAGGAAATAAAGAGGAAGGTATCGCATTGGCGTTCGGTATAATATCGATACCCGTTTTCATCGACGTAAGAGGGCTGAAAAAGACCGATTTCATCATAGTGAATCAATGTTCGTTTGTTGGTATTGCACATACGTGCGAAATCTCCAGTTTTTATACATGGTTTATTGTATTTTTGCATAAATATTCATTTCTCCCTTGACTATACCGTAACGTTATACTGTATTCTATTACATAGAAAAAAATATGTCAATGGAAGTGTAAGAAAAGGAGATTATAAAATATGCCCAAATTAAGTGATAGAGTAGGAACTTTTACAGATTCTGTAATTCGTAGAATGACGAGAATTAGTGATGAATATGATGCAATCAATATATCTCAAGGATTTACAGATTTTGATCCTCCAAACGAAATACTAGATGCATTAAAAGAAGATGCTAGTAGAGGACCACATCAGTATTCAATTACATTTGGAGCTGAAAATTTTCGTGAGTCACTAGCAAAAAAACAAAGTAAGCAATTTGGACGTACAGTAAATCCAGATACAGAAGTGGTGATTACTTGTGGTGGAACAGAAGCAATGATGTGCGTGATGATGACCATTTGTAACCCAGGGGATAAAGTAATGGTATTTTCACCTTTCTATGAAAATTATGGAGCAGATGCAATTCTATCAGGAGCAGAACCAATCTATATTCCACTGGTTCCACCTACCTATGGATTTGATATCAATTTGATCGAGAATGGATTCAAAGAGGGCGCGAAAGCAATTATTGTATGTAATCCATCAAACCCTTGTGGAAAGGTATTTACCAGAGAAGAATTGATGGCAATTGGTAATTTAGCTATTAAATATGACGCATTTGTGGTAACAGATGAAGTGTATGAGCATATGGTATATGCACCGAAAGAACATGTTTGTGTAGCATCTTTACCAGGAATGTTTGATCATACAATAACTTGTAACTCTCTTTCAAAAACATATTCCATTACTGGATGGAGATTAGGCTTTTTAGTAGGTCCAGAAGAGGTTGTTGAAAATGCAAAGAAAGTGCATGATTTCCTAACAGTTGGAGCACCTGCTCCATTACAAGAAGCAGCAACTGTTGGATTGAATTTTCCAGATTCTTATTATGAAGAGTTACTTGCTACTTATACAGAAAAGAGAGAATTTTTCTTAAATGGATTGGATGAAATTGGATTAAAACATAATGTTCCAGATGGAACATATTTTGTAATGCTAGATATTCAAGAGTTCTTAGAGCTTGACCAATTTAAAGGATATACGGATTTTGAATTTTGTGAATGGATGATTAAAAATATTAAGGTTGCAGCAGTACCAGGATCTAGCTTTTTTAGAGAAGAGGTTAATAACCTAATTCGTCTTCACTTTGCTAGAGAAAAAGCTACATTACAAGAGGCACTAAATCGCTTAGCAAAACTAAAGGAGTTATTATAATGGCTACGTATCAAGTGAATTTTACTGATTATACAATCGGAGAAGATGCCTATACATTAGTAGGAGATGTTTGTAAAGCATTTAGTGGAAACATACTATTATTAGGTGGAGAAACAGCATTGTCTGCAGGAGCAGCTATGCTAGAAATTGAATTAGAGAAAAAAGATATAAAAATTATGCATAAAAAAATCTATGGTCATGATTGTACTATGGAGTCTATGGAACAGTGGGCAAATTATATTAAAGAAAATGGTATTACGGCTGTTTTTGGAATGGGAGGAGGAAAAGCAATTGATACAGCAAAAGGAGCAGCCTATTTAGGCAATGTTCCTGTGTTTACTTTTCCTACGATTGCAGCGACCTGTGCCGCAACTACGAAATTGTCAGTGGTTTATAAAAATGATGGAAGTTTTGAACGGTTTTTCTTTTATGAAATGCCACCAGAACATAGTTTCATTCATCTTGGTGTTATTGCATCTGCACCTGCTCAGTATTTTAGAGCTGGAATGGGGGATACCATAGGTAAATTTTTTGAATGTCACTTTTCCTCAAGAGGAGATAAGTTAGAACATAATTCTTTGCTAGGAAGACAAATTAGTAACCTGTGTTATGAACCATTATTAGAACATGGAAAAAAAGCATTAGAAGATTGTAAGCATAATAAAGTGACCTTTGAATTTTTACAAGCGGTATTAGCCAATATAGTGAGTACAGGTCTTGTTTCTTTGCTTGTAAAGGATGATTATAATTGTGCGGTTGCACATTCGGTATATTATGGTCTTTGTCTATGCGATGGGTTTGAAGAAAAATATCTTCATGGAGATGTAGTGGCATATGGTGTATTAGTGCAATTACTAATCGATGACAATAAGGAGAAAGCTTTGGAAGTAAAGCGATTTATGGAATCGCTGCATATGCCATCAACATTGCTGGAAATGGAGCAAAATATATTCCATGAAGGTGCACGAGAAGCGTTTGATCGTGTATTATCTGAAATTGTGTCAGGGCCAGATATGGTACATATTCCCTATACTGTGTCCGAAGATATGGTGTGGGAAGCAATGTTAGCGGTAGAAAAATTATAGTAGGGGGAATGTTATGAAGTCAAAGGTTAATGGAAAAAATATGTTGAAGTTTTTATTGGGGTCTACATTTGGGATTTTGATGTTTTTGGTACCGATCCCACAAGGTGATTCATTTACAACGTTATTAGATTTTATTAAAAGTGGAATTCAAAACTTTTTTGGTTCAAGCTTATCGTATATTTTACTTGGAATTACTTCTGTTTCAGGAGTTATGAGCCTATTACATTTTGTATTTAAGTTTTCATGGATAGAGAATAATCATCTATTGAAAAAAGCATTTGTTTGTACACCATTTTATCTTGTTTCAAAGGTACTTGGTGCAATCATTACGGTGTGTGTAGTGTTTGGAATAGGACCAGAATTTGTTATTTCTATTGATACTGGTAGTACGATGATCGGATTATGCGAAACTCTATTTTGTATTGTAATCGGATTTAGCTTTTTTCTTCCATTTCTAACAGATTGTGGAATAATGGAATTTTTAGGAATTATTCTAAAACCATTTGTACGTCCATTATTTCAAGTGCCAGGTAGAGCATCTGTTGATTTGATGG
>CAYJKD010000060.1:0-4108 GCA_964370595.1 uncultured Lachnospiraceae bacterium | reverse complement strand
ATCCTTACAAGAGAACAATATATGCGTGGTTTCTATACGAAAAAAGAAGCGGGATATATCATGACAACTTTTTCTGTGGTATCGATTCCTTTTAGTCTTTTGATTGCGAATACCATAGGCGTGGATCATCTGTTTCCAGCATTTTATTTAAGTATATGTATTGTTGGAATACTATTAGCAGTAATCATTGGAAGAATCCCACCGCTTTCAAAACTTCCTATGACATATAATGAGAAAATGGGGAAAAAGATCAATGAAGAAGTACCTACAGATAAAAAGTTATTGAGCCATGCGTTAGAATCAAGTTGTGAAAGAGCAGAAAGCTTTAAGGTAACAACCGTATTACAAAGTGGACTAGAGGTTGTAGTAGGAATGTTGTTTGATTTAATTCCTATTGTAATTGCTTGGGGTACATTAGGACTTATTATTGCTACATATTCATCTGTTTTTGATTGGATTTCTTATCCAATGGGACTATATTTAAATGCATTAGGAGTGGCAGACGCTTTTGCAGTCGCACCAGCTAGTTTAATTGGATTCGCAGATATGTTTATTCCAGCATTATTAATTGCAGGAGTAGAATCTGTACATACAAGATTTGTAATCGGTGTATTATCGCTTGTTCAAATTATTTATTTGACAGAGGTTGGAGTTATTATTATTAAAAGCGAAATACCTTTGAACCTATGGAAACTTTTCCTTATCTTCATAGAACGAACGATTATAGCAGTACCAATTATTGTATTACTTGCAAATATTTTTGTAAGATAGATTAGTATTGGCAAAAATAGATTCCTATGATAGGATGTTAGAGTCGAATCTTTGATTCGACTCTATATTTGTATACAAGAAAGAGGAGGTTTGAAGATGAATATGATAGATCAACACATTCATAGTTTTCTATCAATGGATAGCGACGAACAAATAGAGCGCTATATTGAGAATGCAAAAAAAAGGGGAGATTGTACGATTGTAACGACAGAGCATATGGATTTATCTAGTTGCTTTACTGGAGCTGATATCATCCCTGATTTTAAACTTCAACAAGAAACAATAAAAACCTTATCTCAAAAATATGAAATCGAGATTCGAATGGGAGTTGAGGTTGGATATAAAATATCATTAAATAAGCGAATTAATGAAATATTAAAACAATATCCATTTGATCTTGTGCTGCTCTCAATCCATGAAAATGATGTAGCAGATGTATCTACACCAAAATTTTTAGAAACAGGTACTCCGAGTCAACTATATGATGAATATCTAGATTTGTGTATAAAAGCAGTTGAAACTCAGGATGACTATGATGTCTTTGCTCATGTCGACTATTTGATTCGATATATAGGAGATGTAGAGATTCAAAACTATAAAGATAAATTGATTCACATTTTTAAGTGTATTATTAAACAAGGAAAAGCGTTAGAGTTTAATACAAGATTTATTTATGATAAAAAAAATACATCCTATTTAGAATATATTTTTCAATTGTATTATGATTGTGGTGGAGTTAATGTTTCTTTGGGAAGTGATGCTCATTATGCAGAAAACTATAAAGGTGGTTTTGAAGAGGGTATAGAAATTTTAAAGAATATAGGGTTCCAATCAGTTTGCTTATACCGTAAGCGAATCATGGAAAAATATGATATATAGTGGTAGAAAGAGCTCCTAAAAGGAGCTTTTTCTATGAGCATTATCTTATGTTATCAGGAGAGCGAATAGAAAGGGTTTAAACGATGAAACAATCATATATAAAGTATTACAGCTATCTCCATATATCAGTTTTGCTGATGGGATTATCAGGAGTGATCGGGAAATTTGTTCAAGTTCCAGCAGTTATGGTTACCTGGGGAAGGGTTTTTTGTTCGACATTAGTGCTTCTTATTCTCGTTCTATGGAAACGCGAACCTTTAAGATTAAAAGGAAAAAAGCAGTATGTTTTAGCGATACTAGGAGGGCTTGTTGTCGCCCTTCACTGGACTGCTTTTTTTCAATCGATCCAATTATCTACAGTTGCTATTGGATTAATTACATTTTCTACATTTCCATTTTTTTTGACATTTTTAGAACCGCTCATCTACAAAGAAAAGATTCAAATCAAAAATATTTTAGTATCCTTGCTGCTCCTATTTGGTGTAGGGGTTACAATACCAGATTTTTCGCTAGATACACAAGAGATTGTAGGGATTATTTGGGGGATGATATCTAGCTTTACTTATGCAATATTAGCATTAATTAATCGCTTTTTAGCAAAAGATCATACAGGAAAAATTATATGTATCTATCAGCATGGAACTGCATTTTTAATATTACTTCCGGTTGCGTTATTTTCTAGTGTTACATGGAGTACAGCGGATGTAGTTGGTATAGGTGTAAATGGTCTTGTTTGTACAGCATTAGCATTTACCTTGTTTGTAACTGCACAGCGCTATATAAAAGCTCAAATTGTAGGTTTGGTAACGGGATTAGAAACCGTTTACGGAATTGTGTTTGCAGCGTTGCTCCTTCGCGAAATACCAAGCATGCAAGAACTAATGGGAGCAGTAATAATTATCGCAGTTGCAGTGTATTCATCTGCAAGGTTAAAAAATTGACACAAATGATTGTTGCTTGTGTAATTGATAGATTATTGATATAATCGTTTGAAATGAATATTTAAAACAAACATTTAAGGAGGAAAAAGAGTGGAAACAAAAAGAATTTTTCAAATTGAGGATAAGGTGCCTTTTCAGCTACTATTGCCACTAAGTTTGCAACATATGTTTGCCATGTTTGGTGCATCGGTATTAGTTCCATTTTTATTTGGAATTAATCCTGCGATTGTATTATTTATGAATGGTGTCGGAACCATGTTGTTTATTTTTATAACAAAAGGAAAATCTCCTGCTTATCTAGGATCTAGTTTTGCATTTTTAGCACCAGCAGGTCTTGTGATTCAAGGCTTTGGATATGAATATGCCCTAGGTGGATTTGTGGTAGTAGGATTTCTTGGTTGTATATTAGCAGGTGTAATCTATAAGTTTGGAACAAAGTGGATTGATGTAGTATTACCACCAGCGGCAATGGGTCCTGTTGTGGCATTAATTGGATTGGAGCTTTCTTCCACAGCAGCATCTACAGCGGGATTGCTAGATGAGGCAATCGATTCCAAAAACGTTACTGTATTTGCGGTAACACTTGGTGTAGCAATTTTTGGCTCTATTACATTTCGTAAATTTTTAGCAGTAATTCCAATTTTAGTAGCTGTAGTAGCTGGATATTTAACAGCAGTAGCAGTAGGAATTGTAGATTTTACATTAATAACAGATGCTTCTTGGATTGCATTTCCGAGTTTTACATTTCCAAAGTTTAGTGTAGAAGCAATTCTAGTGATTTTACCAGTACTTTTAGTAATTACATCAGAGCATATCGGGCACCAAGTAGTAACTGGTAAAATTGTGGGAAGAGACTTATTAAAGGATCCAGGATTACACCGTTCTCTATTAGGGGATAACTTTTCTACTATGGTATCAGGCCTAATCGGTTCCGTTCCTACAACTACCTATGGAGAGAATATAGGGGTTATGGCAGTAACACGTGTATATAGTGTGCAAGTAATTGCTGGTGCTGCAATTATATCGATTATCAGCTCTTGTATTGGAAAATTAACAGCGATTATTAGTACAATCCCAAGTCCAGTTATTGGAGGCATATCATTTCTTTTATATGGTATGATTGGAACTTCTGGACTACGAATTTTAGTAGATTCTCAAGTTGACTATGGTAAGTCAAGAAATCTTGCACTTACATCAGTCGTATTAGTTACTGGGTTATCTGGTGTTGCATGGACGATTGGGGATATTCAACTTCGTGGAATGGTACTTGCTTGTGTCGTTGGAATGTTACTAAGTTTGATTTTCTATGTATTAGATCGAATGAATTTGACAAATGATAAAGAATAAGTGTTATATTTGCTGCTTAAATATAACACTTTGTGGAAATGTTTTCTAGAAATATAGATAGTTCTCCTTGTTTTTGGTATAATTCCATCAAATAATAGGCAGAGTTTATGTTGATGTTTGATATGGAAACAGAATAAACAAATACCACAAATGAAAGGAGTAGAAAAATG
>CAYJKD010000059.1:0-13510 GCA_964370595.1 uncultured Lachnospiraceae bacterium | reverse complement strand
CCCAAAAAAGCCAATCCCATCATCAATATCCCAATTCCTAAATAAGCAGTATTCAAACTAAAATATTCTCCAATTACCCCACTAAGCGGAAACAAAATAATCATCATTAGCGAAAAACACATACTCTGTACCGATATTAGGGTAGCTCGTTGCTTCGAAGGAATATTCTCATTGATCCAATTAGAACTCAGCGGTTGCATAATAGCAGTTAGATACCCAATAAAACAAAAAGCAAGGAACTTCAGCCATATCAAATCATAGCTAAAACCGATAATTGCAACGCCTAGCAACATGGGAAGTACTAACTTCATCCACCTGCCTAAAAATCTACCAATCTTCCCTGAGGTAATTGCTCCTAATGCACTAAATCCACTATGTATTAAGAAAATAATGGCTATTTGGGTTTTAGAAAATCCTAATAGATTAAAGTTTTGTTGTGCATAGAAAAAAACCACTGCACTCATTGCAAATATACTTGGAAAATATAGAAGAATAAATATCAGTATTTTACTGTTTCGTATCAAATCATAACTTATAATAAAATGCTCTTTTACACTAACCTTCTTCTCCTTTTCTTCCTCTGACCTAATCTCAACTTCTGTAAACATTCCTGCAATACATAGACAAAGAATCGCTATTATCGTTGCCATTAAATAGCTGAGATCAAATGATATATCTGCAAGTACTCCTCCAACAAAAGCAGCAATCCCCATTCCAACTTCAATTAAGAAATTGATACGTCCATTAACTGTTACATAGGTTTCTTCTTCTCCTAACACTTTCAAGGAATCATATACAAGCGCTTCTTCTGAACCCGAGTTTAGATTATAGGAAAGTGCTGAGAAAACAAATGCAACTGCAAATCCCACAAACCCATCTGATAATAGAAAAATAACTGCTGATATAGCAGAACAAATTCGACCAAGAACAATTACTCTTTTCCTTCCTAGTAGGTCTGCTAATGCACCTGTAGGAATCTCCCCCATTAAGCTAGCAATGTGAAAAACACCCTCTAACAAACCGATTTCAATTAAGTTCATTCCTTTATGAACTAAGTAAAGTACCCATATGGCACTTGTGATATTCATAGCATTAAATAGAGTATATATATAATCAACTCTAATATTTTGCTTTATTTTCTTTTTGTTCACGTCTTCTCCTTTAACGGAGTAAACCCCTCCGTCTTGTTTGTCTCATTCTCATATGTCCTTCCTCCTTTCTCAATAATGCTTTAATTGTACTATAGGAATTAATATCCATCAAGCAAAAAAAAGCCACCCACGAACTCTTCTATGTGAGTTCGCAAGCGACCTTCTATGGACTTTATAACAATATTTTAGCCCTCTTGAGCTTCTAGTGATTTTAATCTTCCACCTGATTTTTGATCATTTTCTCTCATGAAGTCAACAATTGAACCAAGGGTTGGACAGATGGTTACTCCAGCAGCTTCTAGTGCTTCTACTTTTGACTTAACTGTTCCCATATTTCCACTTACAATTGCACCAGCGTGTCCCATTTTCTTTCCTTCAGGAGCTGACATTCCAGCAATATAGGCACAGATTGGTTTTGTAATTCCAAGTTCTTTAATTTTTGCAGCTGCCATCTCTTCACTTGTTCCACCGATTTCGCCGATTAGAACAATTGCATCTGTTTCATCGTCATTAGCAAATTCAGCGATTACATCTGCATGATTCATTCCAATAATTGGATCACCGCCGATACCAACGCAAGTAGATAAACCATATCCTTTAAATGTCAAGTTGGATGCAGTCTCATGAGTTAGAGTACCGCTCCTAGATATAATTCCGATATGACCTTTTCCATAGATGTAATCTGGCATAATTCCTACCTTTGATTTACCAGGAGCAATTACTCCAATGGTATTTGGCCCAACGACCCTAGCACCTAGCTCTTTTGCTCTTGTTACAATTTTAAGAGCATCCATAACTGGTACAAACTCAGTGATTACTACTAACAACTTGATTCCTTCTTCTAATGCATTCATAGCTGCATCAAGAACGAATTGCTTTGGTGTTAATAATAAACCAGCTGTAATATTTGGATGTTTTGCAATTGCATCTTTAACAGAGTTGTATACAGGTATTCCTTCTACTTCTTCTCCAGCTTTTCCTGGTGTCACACCTGCAACTAATTTAGCTCCTGCTTCCTGGGTTCTTTTTGCATGGATTCTTCCTTGCTTACCAGTAATGCCAATAATCAATAATTCTGTTTGCTCATTAATTAATATACTCATACGGCTAAGCCTCCTTAACGTTTAATAATTGCTTTACGGCTTCGTCTGTAGTACCGTATTTTGTCTGATCAAATCCCAATTCTTCATAAAGTGCCCAACCTTGCTCTTGGTTGAATCCTCTACTCTTAACAACTACCTTTTTCGTGCTGTTAAGTTCTTTGTAAGCTCTTGTAATTCCTTCTGCCATATCAGCACAGTTATTGATTCCACCGAATACATTAACAAAAATTAATTCTGTTTGCTCATTTAGAAGAAGAATCTTCATTGCTTGATATGTTTTTTCAGCAGTTACACCACCACCTAAATCTAGGAAGTTATTAGTTTTTCCACCATAATATGTAATAGTATCCATAGTAGCCATACCGATACCAGCGCCACCTGCCATAGTTCCAATGTTTCCAGTTGGGTCTACTTCGATATATGTAAGATCATATTGTTGTGCTTCTGTCTCTTGTGCAGAGTAAGTAGCTTCCGTTCTCTTAAGAAGGATGTAATCTCCTTGACGATACATTGCATTATCATCGATTGATAATTTGGAGTCAATTGCCATTACGCTTCCATCTTTTAACACAACAAGAGGGTTAATCTCAATTGTTGTTGCATCTAGTTCAAAACAAGCGGTTGCTAATTTCGTTGCAATATCAACTACTTGTCCTAGTTTTGCTTCTGGTAAGTTGAAAACTGCAGCTTCTTTTCTAAATGCATCTGCATCAAATCCATTTGTACAGTTAAATTTAAGAAGTTTCTCTGGCTCTTTCTCTGCTAATTCTTCGATATCCATTCCACCAAATGGTGTGAACAACATTAACATTTGTCTATTAGTGGCATCTAGAGTCATACCTAAATAATACTCTTCTTCGATTGGTAAGAATCCGCAAGAGATCATTCCTTCCATAGGAAGATCATTAATCTTAATATTTCTGATGATTTCAGCTACTTCTTTCGCTTCTTCTGCACTCTTAACAACACGAACTGCACCGTGTTTTCCTCTTTTTCCAGAAAGAATTTGTCCCTTTAATACACAAGGATACTCTAATGTTGTAAAATCAGTATCTTCCGTAATTACAGTATGCTCATTTACTGGAATTCCAAATCTCTTAAGTTGTGCTTTTCCTTCTATCTCTAAAAAATCCATATTGTTTTTCCTTTCTATTGAATGAGCATCTCCTTAGAGATGCCCACCTTGTGTTCTCAATTGATAGAATTAACTTCTAATCATTATGATTTAGTCCCAAGCTTTTGCTGGATCTGGTAAATAAGAAGTTTCTTTTAAATACCCAACTCTTGTTATATTCATCAAATGATCATAATTTAAGTTTCCACTAAAGCTGTTATTTCCCCAAGAACCACAACCTAATGTAGTTGTTGGTGTAAATCCATTGGTTGGAGAGCCTCCACCTGTTGTTCCAGTTGGTTGGTTTACGATACATCTAGATACACAACACTGAATTCCTACATATTCGATATGTGCATCATTCTTAGAATGGATTCCTACAGAGTGACCTTTTCCTTCTGCCTCTAAGTTTTCAACCATCATAGCAACACCTTCTTCAAAGGTTTTGTATGTCATGATATTAAGAACTGGGCACATTTTTTCTCTACAAAGTACATCAGCATGTCCAAGTCCACTTGCTGTTGCAGCGATAACAAGAGTACCTTCTGGAACTTCAAGCCCAGATAATTCAGCAACTTTCATCGCATTTTGACCAACGATATCACGGCTGATTGGTCCTTGTTCTGGGAACATTCCCTCTCTTAATTTCTCTACATCAGCTGCATCTGTGATATAATGTCCACCTACTTTTGTAAATTCAGCGATAAACTCATCCATTTGCTCTTCTTGAACAAAAATTGTTTGTTCTCCTAGGCAAATCAGACCATTGTCAAATCTTCTTCCTTGAAGAATTTTCTTTGCTGCATCTGCAATATCAGCATCTGTATCAACGATAACTTGAACATTACCAGCACCAACTCCATAAGCAGGTTTTCCACTTGAATAAGCAGATTTAACCATTCCCATACCACCAGTAGCAACGATTACATCACACTCTGACATCAAAGTTGTTGTTGCATCTAATGATACTACATCTACTGTTTGTACTAAGTCTTTTGGCAATCCTAATTTTTCAAGCTCTGCTTGGAATAAGTTTACAATATGATTTGTAAGTTTTACTGCACGTGGGTGTGGAGCAAATACTACTGCGTTTCTAGTTTTAAGTGCAAACGCTGCATTACTCATAGGAGTTACAACTGGATTTGTTGAAGGTACAATACTTGCAACAACACCCATAGGTTTTGCAATTTCAAGAATTTTCTTCTCTTCAATACGGTTAATTACGCCAACGGTTTTTTCATTTTTAATAGAATGCCAGATTTGAGAAGATTTATTTTTACACTTAGCGATTTTATCGTTTAAATCTCCCATTCTTGTTTCTTCAAATGCCATAGTTCCAAGTTCTACTTGGTTATCATAAACAACTCTTAATACTGCATGAGCAGCTGCATCTGCTTGCTCTTGAGTTGCAAATGCAAATTGCTCTTGTGCTTTCTTTGCGATATTTACGATATCAATTACTGATTGTACTTTCTCCATGATTTTAATCTCCTCTTATTATATCTATTATTTTATTACAATTTACTATTATTCTTAGTTAATACCTGGTAGTGAACTAAAGTATGGCCATACTTGCATAAATATGAATCCAACTACTGTAATTACACAAGTATTGATTGCTGCAACTACAATACCTCTCTTCATCAGTACATTTACATCCATTCCATGTCCTACAGGAATCGCACGAACACCTAACGGAAGTACATATGAAGTATTAAATGCCATAACTGTGATGAAGATAAATGGTGCTGGATTTAATCCAAGTGATGTTGTTGTACTTAAAACAATTGGTACTACAATTGCTGCTGAAGCAGTTTGGCTTGAAACTTCTGCAACGAAACAAGTTAGGAATACAAATACAAAGATTGTAAAAATTCCACCTGTTAATGACATGCTTGTAAGAACTTCTGCGATTTTAACTGCTGCTCCTGTTTGAGTGATTAACTGTCCAAGTGCTAATCCACCAGCGAATAAAAATAACATACTCCACATCATGTTTTTCTCAGCATATGGCCAAGCAATCAATGGTTTTTTATCATCACCTTTAATAAAGAACATCAAAAGTCCAAGAATGAAAAATACATAAGTCGGTGTTAAACCTGGTAATAATGTTTGATATACAGGTCTAAATAAAGATAGAACTAATGCTAATACAAAGATTGATGCACAGATCTTCTCACTTCTGCTCATTTTACCAAGTTTTGCATAAGCTTCTGCAAAATACTCTTTAGTACCTTCAATTTTTGTAATCCCTGTTGGGAAGAATAACATAACGCCTAATACTACTGCTACCATAACAACTACGAATGGTGCCATATGTAGAATCCAATCAATATACAATAACTCTTGACCTGTAAACTCTTCTAAATATGTGATTGCTGTTAGGTTCATCGCTCCACCAAGTGGTGTAAGTGCTCCTCCAACACAACTTCCCCAAGCTACTGCAAGTAGAATAGAAGGTGCAAATTTACTTGTTGAAATATCTTCATGTCCTAAAAATTTCAACATGGATACTGCAATTGGTGTAAGTAGGGTACAAACAACGGAAGCTGGTAGTACTGTTGTTAATGTTACTGCTACTAGAAACCAAACTGCAATTTGTCTCTTTACAGAAGTTCCTACTGCACGAAGTGATCCAAGTGCTAATCTGTTACCTAATCCGGTTGAATTCCATGGCATACAGATTAAACTTGCTCCAAATAGTAAGATAACTGTTGCAGATGAGTACTGGCTAATTACTGGTGCCATTGGTGCAATTTGAAATATTGCATTGATTCCTACTGGTAATAGTGCTGTAACTGCAATATGTACCGGACGAGTAATCCACCATGCAATAATCCAAGCTGCTGCTCCGATTGCGTATGCTGGCTCTCTACCAAATGATCCTTGTAAGGCAACTCCTACAAGAAAGAATAACGCTGGACCTAAAAGAATTGATAATAATTTTGAACCTGTTTGCTTTGACATTTCAATATGTCCTCCTGTTTTTTTTACATTCCTGATAAATGACTAAAGAACGGCCATACAGTCATCAATACATATCCAAAAATAATGATTGCGACTGAATTTACCAATGCCATAATCAAGCCTCGCCTGATTAAAGGCGTAACACTCATACCATATCCAATAGGAATTGCTCGAACTCCAATGGGCAAGATATATGAAGTGTTAAATGCCATAATTGTTATGAAAATAAATGGAACTGGATTCAGTTCTAAACTTGTGGTTACATTCAATACAATTGGCACCATAATTGCTGCAGCGGCTGTCTGACTTGTAACTTCTGAAAGAAATGCAGTCAAAAGTACAAATGCAACAATCGTTGTTAGTCCTCCTGTAAGATTCATCCCCGTAATCAGATCTGCTATCACATTGACAGCACCTGTTTTCACGATTAATTGTCCAAGAGCCAAACCACCAGCAAATAGAAATAACATATTCCACATCATGTTTTTTTCAACTACTGGCCATGTAATAAGAGGCTTCTTATTCTCATCTTTGAAGAAGAACATTGCAATACCTAAAACTAAAAATACATAAGTAGGAGATAGTCCTGGTAAAATATCCTCATATAGAGGACGTAAAAATGCTAACCCCAGTGCTAATAAAAAGAACACAATACAGATGAGTTCGCCACGTTTCATCTTACCTAATGCTTTGTATTGTTCACTAAAATATCCCTTTGTTCCTTCAATCTCCTTTATTGGCAATGGAAATAATTGCATGACAATCATTACCACAGCAAACATAATAATTACAAATGGAAGCATATGCATCGACCAATCGATATACATAAGTTCTTGACCAGTAAACTCTTCTAAATAAGTTACTGCTGTTAGATTCATCGCTCCACCAAGTGGTGTTGCTGCTCCACCAACATTGCTTCCGTATGCAATGGCTAGTAAAATCGGAGGGGCCAATGCACTTTTACTTAAATCTTTATGCCCAATATAAGCAAGCATAGTAACTGCCACAGGGGTTAACATAGTGCACACGGCAGAGTTTGGTAATGCAATCGTCAATGCACAAGATAGTGCAAACCATATAAATATCTGCCTACGTACGGATGTACCTACTAATTGAAGCGCTCCTAACGCAAGACGATTTCCTAACCCAGTATTATCCCATGGCATACAGATTAAACTAGATCCAAATAATAATACTACTGTAGCTGATGAATACTGACTGATAATTGGCGACATATCTGTCATTTGAAGAAGTGCGTTTGTGACAACTGGTACAAATGCTGTAATACAAATATGGATTGGCCTAAACACCCACCAAGATATCATCCACAAAGCTGTACCGATGGCATATGCACCTTGAATTCCAAACTGATCCTTTAATAACAATCCTGCTAGAAACAATAAAATTGGACCTGAAAGTATCTGCATGATTTTCTTCGTATTACTGTTATTTAGATTTACCATTTTTCGCCCTCCAAAAAAACAATCTTATAGAACAATTTTTCTATTTAATATAATCAACTGCTCTACTTAGATACTTACCTTTTTTTGCTGCTTTATATTCCTCTTCATCAAGTAAAGATAATGCTTTGATTGGACAAGTTCTCATACACGCTGGTAACAAACCTGCTTTTTGACGTTCAGAACATAAATCGCATTTTGTGAGTTTATTGTTTTTATCATATCGAGGAACTCCAAATGGACATGCTACTGCACAACTGTGGCAACCGATACATAACTCTTGGTTAACCAAAATTGCACGTGTCTCTTCATCTCTATAAATTGCCCCTGTTGGACACCCGATTAAACATGCACTATTTTCACAATGCATACATGAAACACTTGCAAAGTTGATATAAGTATTGACTTCATCTTCTTGTTCTATTTTTAAAATACGTCTATTGGCTACTTCGTTATTTTCTACATCTACATCATGTTCATCCATGCAAGCAACAACGCAAGCGCCACACCCCATACAAAGTTCAAGGTCGCAATATAGTGTTTTATTCATATCATTTCTCCTTAAATCTTTTCCAATCTACATAAACTAGATTTGTATCCAGGATACCCCGATATAGGATCTAGGTAGTTCGCCTCTAGTAACGCATTTGCATCTGCCTTATTACATCCGTGATAGATGTGAATAACACCAGGTAAACCTATTTTTGTGATATTTACATTGACTTCAATGGCACTCACTCCCGTTACAATTCGTACTCGATCTCCCTGTTTTAAATCATTTGCTTTTGCATCTATAGGGTGAACATCAACTGCTGGAGTCATCGGTCTAATATTTTGAATCCATGGTAAGCGATAGGTTCTAGTATGAACAAGCATTGGAAGTCTAGCACCAGTATTTAGAATCAACGGAAACTCTTTTGCAAGTTCTGGTGTCAGTTCTTTACTCATCCCAGGTGGCTTATAGATTGGAAGAGGATCTACTCCGTGCTTTTTCAGCACATTAGACACAAATTCCAATTTTCCTGATGGAGTAGCAAATCCTGTTTCTAGATATTTTAATGGCTTAGGTCTATTAGGATTTGGCACTTGCATTCCACTTGGATGTTCCCACAACTCTTTCGTTGTCATACCACTAGGCTCTAGCATCCAATCAAGTGTTTCTTCAAAACTAGAGCATAATAATTGATCCTCTGGAGCAATATATCTTGCTAATTCAATAATAATATCGATATCTGATTTACTCTCATAAAGAGGCTTAATCGCTGGCTTTGTACAAGTTGCGTATCCAGTTGGCCAACATCTAAACTCACTTCTTTCAACAGAAGAACACGCTGGTAATACAATATCTGCTAATTTACATGTATCTGTCATGAACAAATCAATTGCTACAAAGAAATCTAATTCTTTTAGCGCCTCAGCCATTGCTGTTGAATCTGGCCACATTCTATGATTCATACCAAATCCAATTACTGATTTAATCGGATAAGGTTTCTCTGTACGGATCTGTTCTGGAAGTTCCATTGCTTGTCCTTCTTCATCTACAAGCTCTCCCCATACTGGGTATTTTTTATCGCCGATTCGCTCTGCCATTTCACTAGCTGGTTTGCTTTGTCTAAATTCTACTTGTCGACTTTTAAATTGACCAGCTGCATGTAAAAAACTTGCTGGATTAACAATCTGCCCACCTTTTTTATCAAAGCTACCTGTAAGTCCTACAAGTGAAAAGATTGCTCTGTGGTTTTGAACTCCATTGGTATTTTGTGCAACTGGAGCTGCACTTGGAAGGATTGCACTTGGTACATTCGTCGAAAACATTCTAGCTGCTTCTACGATTAGATGTGCTGGAACTCCTGTTAATTCTTCTCCACGCTCTGGAGTGAATCCCATTACATATTCTTTATATTCTTCAAATCCTTCTGTAAAATCACGAACGAATTCTTTATCATATAAATCTTCTTTGATGATTACGTGAGCCATAGCAAGTGCTAATGCACCATCCGTACCTGGGCGTAATCGTAAATGAATGTCAGCTTTTTCTGTTGTTGGAGTAACTCTAGGGTCTACAACAATCATCTTCATTCCATTTTTCAATGCATTAAGAAGGCCTCTTGCACTACCTGGGTTCGTATAGAATGGATTTGCACTCCATACGATTAAACATTGTACCCCGCCTGCAAAATGTGGATCTCCTCTTCGGCCAAATACAAGCTTTTGAGCCATCCATTGTCCCAAATAGCAAGAGCTAGATTCTGACAAGTAATTTGGCGAACCATAACTATGGCACAAACGTTTTAACCATGGACGATAAAACTTTGTATAGCCTGTAAAAAATGCAACCGTCTCTGGTCCTATTTCTTTTTTATAACCAGCTAATTTCTTGCTAATTTCTTCATATGCCTCTTCCCATGTAATCGGCTCAAATTCTTCAGAACCTTTTTCTCCAACTCTTCTAAGTGGAGTTTTGATTCTATCATCATTATAAATATACTGTCTTGTTGCTGCGCCTTTAGAACATAATGTTCCTTGACCTGCTGGCTGATTTTCATCCCCTTCAACTTTGATGATTTTCTCATCTTTAATATAAAGATTTAAACCACATTGGGTTCCAGGATCACAAATTGTGCAAATTGATTTTCTAATCTCAACACCAGACTCCTCGCCTGGAATTTTATTAATATTTTCCATTCTTTTCCCTCACATTAAGATTGTTCTTCTTCATCACAAAGCATCTCAAAGAGTAAGCGTTGATGATCCGTTTCATATGGCCAGATACTATCTTCATTCTTAGTTAATCCACTCTTCATTATCTCTGTACCAACTAATGCTTGATGTAGCACCCCGCTATCTAGGTAACGATCTAAGAAATTGGCTCCAATCAGCTTATCTCCATCCCAAAACAGCATGGAAAGTCCTTCTTTCGTTTTCTCAACATCCATATGAGTATAACCTGTCACTTGCCCTAGTCCAACAAAGTCCATATCCATAAAATGTGTGATATTATGTAGAATATTTCCTTCATATGTTGCATCTTTTCCAGCCATATTAAGTCCAGCTGTACGCCCTTGAGTTCTTGCACTTGCCCAAAGACCGATGATTACTTTTTTATTTCCAAGTACATCCATTCCTTGTGCAACATCGCCTGCAGCGTAGATACCTTTTACACTTGTTTCCATACGATTATCAATAAGTAATCCTCGATCCATCTCGATTTCTTCTCTGTTAACAAATGATAAATTTGCTCGAACACCAATACATAAAACAACAAGATCTCCAATCTCTGGTTCTTGATTTTCTCCAAAGAAAACCTTGATTCCATCTTCTGTCTCTTCTAATCCTGAGAACGCTTCTCCGAATCTCAGTTTAACACCCTGTTCTTCTATTTTTCCTTCTATAACTGTTGAGCACTCTTCATGAGCAGCCAAAGGGAATATTCTTGGAGCCAAATCTGCCAGACAGACCTCTGCACCTACTTTCTTAAATAGCTCTACAACCTTAACCCCTACCATCGATGCTCCGATTACTACAACTCGCTTTGGTTTTTTCTCCTGTGCTTCATGTAGGGCAATGGCATCTTCTACGGTACGAACAGTGTAGACTCTCTTACTGTCATGTCCACCCACAGGAGGAACTATAGGAGTTGCTCCACTAGCAATTAGACACTGATCAAATGTTAGATTAAGACCATTTTTCGATGTTATTGTTTTCTTTTGTGTATCTAATGTAATAACTGGATCTTGTCCATGAAACTCAACATCTAGCTTTTTCCAAAATACTTCTCCATCTTCTTCATGAGACCCAAATGGAAACATTCCTTCATATGGCAATTTTCCACAAGCATAGTAAGTTGTAAGCATTGGGTTATATGGTGCTCTATTCGTATCAGAAAACACATGGATTTCTCCTTCGTAATGCTCTTCTCTCATAGCAGCTACACATTCATACGCCGCTGCTCCACTACCAATAATAACTACGCGGTTTTGCATGTCACTGTCCTCTCTATCTTTATAATATCGTGCGAAGTATACTTCATTTTTGCATCAAATAGAATCTTTTTGTCAGACTGTACGAAAGAACTTTTAATTCTCATAATTATTTGTACTATTTTAACATCTTCACACAGATTCTCTCCTTACTTCGCATGCAATAATAACAAATCAAACTTTCAAATGCAATGATTTAAAGACCAATTATAATGTCTTGATTTTTTTTTTCATCATTTGATTGAGTGCATTATATTGCAAAAATCATTTGCACATTATGCAATAACATTTCGCATTTCAATATATGTATTTCTATGGATTTTTCCAAATCCCAACAAAAAAATCAGTAAAATGTTTTTTATATGCTCAATTTTCTCCTCGTTTTAGATAAAACTTGTATAAGGATATTGTTCCTTAGAAAGGGATTTTACCAATTTTTCATATGATTCTATATCATTTACATTCATATACAATCGATTACTGGATTGTTTTATGTCTACATATACTGTTTTCACTTGATCTAGCAACGTCATCAACTTATAATTTTTCTCAGTAACCCTCTTAGTTATTTGCGGTAATATTCTACTTTTATAAATACCTATTAGTGGATAAATCCTATCATCAATTTTAGCAATTACACAATCTGCTTCTTCATCTAATGCTAGAAACAACGAGTCTCGTATGCACTTATCAATACCAGGCATATCACAAGGTACGATATATATATATTCTTTATCGGAATAATTCAAACTTGTATAGATTCCTCCCAGGGGGCCAATATGATCCAACTCATCACACACATGCTCTACATTCGGGTCAATTATTTCACTGCGAATTCCAACGGATAAACGAACGGAAGGAAATTCACTCAAATGATACTGCATAAGAGTCAAAAAGGAATATGATCCAATTTTTAACTCATGCTTTGGAAATCCCATTCGACTAGATTTTCCCCCTGTGATGATAAAAGCATCACACTGTTTCATTTTATGATAAATACTCTTATTTTCATTAATGCGTAACACTTCGATTTGAGTCAATCGCTGAATTTCTTCTTTTTCAATTCTTGTTATCTCAGTAATCTTACCCACATACCGATCAATAATTTGTAGGTCTATTTGAATCATCCATAACCATGCAAGAAATCTAACATAGTTATCCTTTTTTGTTCCTTTTTCCCAAAATTCAAATGAAGTTCCCCAAATGTGACTTTCATAAATCAAAAAATTATTAAAGCTAAAATCTATTAAACGAATGCTCATATTTAACTCTTTATTCATCACTCGGTCAAATTCTATAAACCAGTTAATCATCTGATCTAATATGTATAAAATTTTATCTTTTTCCTTTATTGCATCCATAACTGATTGCCCACTTAACTGTGCTATGGTTGCCCTATTCCCTTCTAAGTTTATAATCTTTGGGGCTAATCCATAAGAACTAAGTATGTCTAGTAAGTATATATCCATATCTTTCGATATATGATTTCTATAATGTTTTATCCATTTGCTTTCTTCCATTTTTTCTCCTATAATTACAAAATGAGACTATACTCATATTGAATATAATCTCATTCTATTCTCTTCACTTGTATCCTTACACCAAAAAATCTGATACTGCGATATCTGTTACGTTTTCACTTAAATAATTACCGATTGTTTCTGCATGATATGGATGTGCTACATATTGCTCTAGTTGTTCTAGATTCTCTGTATACACTTCTAAACATACATCA
>CAYJKD010000058.1:4156-13600 GCA_964370595.1 uncultured Lachnospiraceae bacterium | reverse complement strand
ATGGAAAAGGGGAAATGGAGAAAATAATTTTTGTCGATAGCAAACAAAAAGATTGTGCAGCTTTAGCAAAAAAATTGTATACTGAATTGCAATGCATTAATATTCCATTTACACTAACCCTTGCATTAAATCCAATTCCACTTGGAAAAATCAATGAAACCTATCGAAACTTAAGAAAATATATCGATCAAAATATGATATTTTGTCGCTCATCGTTTCTGATTGCTAGTGGTACTTCTGTTGAAAAAGAAGAGATGAGTGATGGATTTTGGAGTATGACAAAATTAGTTAAGGGAGAAACATTTTCTTTTTATCGAGATAAGTTAAATGAAATTTTTGAACTGAGTGTAAGACGACCAGTAAAGTATCGTCACGTGACACAGGTAATAAAACGATTTTTCTTTTATCTATCGGAGCATGCTCCTTTAATCAAGGAATATGCCTATATTGAAGAGCGAGTGCAAGAGATATTTCAGTGCAATTATGAAGTAGAACGAATTAAAGAAGAGTTTGTCTATTTACTAAAAGAGAGTTTTGGGGAAATTGCAACAGATTCAAAAGACAAAGATGAACTAGCTAGAAAGGTAAAAGAGTATTTGGATCGTAATTATCGTCATAATATTACCAATCAAATATTAGGAGAGAAGTTTGGTCTGGTTCCATCTTATCTTAGCAGTATATTTAAGTCGAAATATCACATCACACTGGGAGATTATTTGATTCAATGCAGAATTGAAGAGGCAAAGAACCTTTTGAGTAATTCCAATATGAAAGTAAAAGAAATATCAGAATACCTAGGGTATCATGACCCACTGTATTTTTCAAAAGCATTTAAGAAAGTAGTGGGTATGAGCCCTAGTGAATTTTGAATTGTGAGTAAGGAGAAAAGAGCAATAGAGGTCAGTGTGTTAAGTGTTTTATAGCTGTTTTTGATACTAGGGAAAGTCCCTCATGTAATGGGAAGTGGTTGGTATCTTGATTATGGAATTTGGTAGTGTAGGAAAAGCAACAAACGATCTAAAAACCATATTTAGTATTGGTTTTATAGGTAGTTTGTTGCTTGTTTTATTTTCTAAATTCGGATTTTTAATTCGTCAAGTAAAATATTGACATTTTATTTAGTGAATGATAACATAAAAATCAAGTTAATAAAAAGAAATTTAGTTATATGTAGTGAGGTTAGTAGCCGTATTGTGTATTTGTTTTCGTTACTTAAATACGATAATATTACTGAGAGGATTCTTTGTATTTGATATTAGATGATAGAAAATAAGCATGGCTTATTAAAATAAAAATAGAAAAGATGTTAGTAATGATATCATTTTTTCAACGAAAGGTAGAGATGAGTAAAATATTAAATAAATATATTGGGAACCGTGAATTTTATAGTCAAATTTTTTCAATAGCAATTCCAATCATGATTCAATCATTTGTGACATCATTTGTAAATTTAATTGATAATATTATGATTGGGTCGACAGGATCAGATGCATTAACAGCAGTAGCAATGGCAAATAAATACTATCTTATTTGCCATGCAGTGATTTTTGGATTATCAGGTGCAGCTTCCATATTTATTTCACAATATTTTGGAGCAAAGGAACATAAAAAATGCCAAAATGTATTTAATATTATAATAGGATTAGCGTTTATTACAGGAACCGTTTTTATGTCTTTGATTTGGATTTTTCCAAATCAAATTATTGGATTTTTTTCAGATACAGATGATATTATCAAGCTTACGAGTGAATATATGGCTTATATTAAATTTTCATATATTCCATATGCTATGTCTTTCACAACTTCAATTTGTCTTCGTGCAGTAGGGATCAATAAACCTCAGCTTAAAATCGGAGTTACAACCGTATTATTAAATGTTATCTTAAATTACATTTTGATTTATGGGAATTTTGGAGCACCAGAACTTGGTGTGGAAGGTGCTGCTATTGCAACTGTAATAGCAAGATTAGTTGAATTGTCTCTTTATTTTTCAATTATATACCGAAAAAAATATAATTTTGAATTGAATCTTAGAGAAATTGTATTTTTTGATAAAAATCTCTTTAGAAGTTTAGTAAAAATTGCATTACCATTAATGTTTAATGAACTTTTATTCTCTGTTGGACATGCAGTTGTTTTTGCTTCATATATGAGTGTCGATGAACGGTTGGTAGCTGCAATTTCTGTTGCAGATACAGTTTCAGGACTTGCTTTTGTTATGTTTGGCGGTCTTTCTTCAGCAGTTTCAATAATGGTAGGGAAAAAATTAGGGGCAGGAGAGATTGATAGTGCAAAAGAAAATGCGATTAAGCTTATTACTTTCGGTGGTATGATAGGTTTAGGGGTGGCAATAATTTTCTTTGTTGCAGCTCCATGCATTCCATTGCTATATAATTATTCTGATGAAATAAATAATGCAATAATTCGCATTGTTAGAATAAAAGGATTCTTGATTCCAGTATACTCGATGTATGTATGTTCTTTTAATATAGTGAGGTCTGGAGGAGATGCAGTATCAACCTTAATCATGGATGGTGGATTTTTGTGGATTGCAATGGTTCCAATATCAATTTTATTAAAAAGTTTTACAACATTAGGTTTGGTTGATGTCTATCTCATAGTAGAAAATTTAGAAATTCTAAAACTATTTACTTCGTTATATTTTATAAAATTGGGAAGATGGGCAAAAAATCTGACATGATAAATGGATTTTTATAGGGAAATTCATTTATAAAGTGTGCGTTCCTTCACACAGTTACAGATGTGTTTAAACTGTGTATACAAAAATATTTATTTGTGGCGAAATATAGAAAATCGCTTTTTTGTTTCATAGAAAATCATTATAATTATTAGCTTGCAATTAATTTACAGATTAATATATATTGACTAAGAATTTAATCTAATATATTGACTTTCGTCATAGGATTCGATATACTTTAGATTGGATATTAGTAATAAATTACACGATTATTTTATGAGTTTACGCATTCTATCTGGTACTCGGTTTGTAGTAACATATCGGTGTAATGGTATATATTGCTTTAAATGTCCATTTTTTATGCAATGATAGAGCAGTTAATATAATTTTTCTAAATACAACAATTATTTTTGAAATGAGCAGAATTGCTCGGAGGCGATGATATGAATGTTAGAAAATTCTTCTCAAAACATGTGAAAACAATAATTGTTGCAATTGCAATTGCAACAATTGGTTTTTTGATAAATTGGGTTGTTTTAGTTGCAGATGAGGCAACCATTGAATCAGCATATGATGAAATGGAGCAAATTGGAGTACAACATCAGATTCTATTGACAACGATGCTTGGAGAAGCAGAAAATGAGTTATTACTTTTCGCTAAATCGATTGTTCAAAACAATGTTGATAGTGATAACATTGTAGAATACTTCAATACACAGTCTCAGGTGGAGCGGTTTGATAACTTGTACTATATTGAGCTTGATGGAAGAGGTACTTCCGTCGATGGTGCTTGTTATAATTTTTCGGAAAATGAATCATTTATCCATTCATTAAATAATAATTTTTATATAGAAAAACCTCATGTATCTTCCATAACATCAGAGATTGTTTTTGATTTAGCAGTTCCTGTCATAAAGAATAACAAGCCTATCGCTGTCTTGTTTTGTGAAGTTTCTGCCAAGGATTTTCTTGATACAATCATGGAACAAAAAACATATGAAGGAGATATATTTTTTATTGATAACGATTTAAATATCATTTTTTCAACAAATAATAATTATGTAGGGATAGATACAATTTCCGAATCTGATATGGAAGTAATAGGTGCTGAAAATTTAGCTCAAGCACAGAGGAATCTTGCTAACAAACAAAATGGTGGATTTTATTATGATTACTTTGGAATACCCAAAATAATGGTTTATTATCCGATTGAGTCGACGAATGTTGCCTTAGCCATGAATGTTACTGTTGAATCATTAAGTGGCGAAATTATAAAAGCGTCAAAAAATTTTGAGATAGCTGGAAGTGTTATCTATTGGACCGGAATTATTCTTGTGATTTACATTTCAGTGGTTCAAATTCGAGCTAAGAAAGACATGATGAAGTTAGCATATTATGATCAGTTAACAGAACTTCCAAATTTGGCTCGGCTAAAACTAGAAATGAAAGAGATTTTATTGAAGAATCCCGATAAAGAATATACAATTCATGTATTTGATATTGAAAATTTTAAAGCAATCAATGAAATGTTTGGATATGAAATGGGCGATAGAGTCTTAAAAGCATTTAAAAGTATTTCAGATAAGTTAAATGAACCATCTTTGATTATGGCTCGAATTGGAGATGATAAATTCGCTATGTTTTTCGAAGGAATAGCATTTGAGGATTTAGGAGCACTGATTGAGAACATGATTAAGCTATATGATACAATAGTACCAGAATTGAAGGATTATGCTGGAACCTTTAAACTAGGGCGTTATAAAATTGAAAAGGGAGAGTGTAATGTCGATGAAATCATCAGCAAAGTGAATCTTGCTCATAATAAAGCAAAGGCAGTAAATGGAGAAGCTTTTTGTGATTATGATGAAACTTTTAAAAAAGTTCTTCAAAAAGAAGCAGAAATTACAAATAAAATGTATGGAGCACTTGAAAATAAAGAATTTAAAGTGTTTTTACAACCTAAATTCAGTATAAATGAAAATAAACTTATTGGGGCAGAGGCACTTGTTCGCTGGATAGAAGCGGATAATAACATGATTTTTCCAAATGATTTCATCCCACTGTTTGAGCGGAATGGCTTTATTGTAGAACTGGATAAATATATTTTTGATGAAGTTTGCCAAGTGATAAAAGGGTGGATGGATGCTGGATTAGGAGCGATTACAATCGCAGTCAATTGTTCGCGGTTTAATCTAAAAAATCTTAATTTCGTAAGTACAGTGGTAGAAATTGTAGATAAATATAATATACCACATGAATTTATCGAAATAGAGCTTACGGAATCTGCAACGATAGAAAGCCAGCTTACTATAGAGCAAATGTTTGAGGATCTTCACAAACAAGGATTTAAAGTTTCTATTGATGATTTTGGCGCGGGACAATCTTCCTTAGGAATGCTTAAAAATCTTAATATAGACACACTTAAAATGGATAGAAGTTTTTTTGTTAATAGGAAGAATGCAAGGCGTGATGATATGCTAATCGATAGTATTATCAAAATGTCTCACAATCTTGGAATGTATGTTGTTGCAGAAGGAATTGAAACTGCAGAACAAGTTGAACTTTTGAAATCGATGAATTGTGATGCGGTACAAGGGTATTTCTATGATAAACCAATGTCGATTTCTGATTTTGAAAAAAAATATCACAGAGAAATTCATGAAAATTTAGATAAAAAATCAACTTGTATTCCAGTCATCAATCATATTAATGATGTAAGATATGCGAGCTCTGTTGTCCCTTGTGGTATTGTTGTTGCAAAAGTGGATGAATATTTTACGCTTGTTGAAGCAAATGATTATTATTTTGAAATGATAGGATATACGAGAGAAGAAGTTAGAGATGAATTTAATAATTATGGAATAAATATTATGACACCAGAAAGCAGAATAGAAATTTTGAAGTATTTCCAAAAGCAAATGCAGATTGCCCCAGAGGGGTTAATGGAGTTTACCAACAAATTCACTTTGAAATCTGGAAAAGTTCATACCTTTCGGTTGAATGGAAAAATTGCAATTAATGCAAGCGGAGAGGCGAATCTTTATGCTTCCGTTATTGATATTACAGATTATTCATTATAATAGAATCATTTAAATGAGGTAATGAAACCACTGTTCGATAGAGAAAATAGCTATTGAACAGTGGTTTTTGTTAGATAAATTTGATGTGTTTTATTTGAAAGCTGAAATAAAGGAGATATTGATTAAAAAAATAATAAATGATATAATTTAGAAAGAAGGTGTAGTCATGAAAAATAGGAGCAGAAAACGTGGATATTGAATTAAGTGTGTTAGGGATTATTACATTTACAATCCATTCGTATTTATGTATGTCATTATTAAAGCGGATTGTGAATAAGGAACGTTTCCATGGAGTAGTTTTATTTGGCGTGGCAATTATGAATGGATTGTTATCCCCCTATGTGATTCGATTGTTTGAACTTGGTGGGGTTTTATCCCATAGTGTTATTTCGATAATAACTATATTAGAGGTGATGTTTCTTTTTCGAGATAAAATCTCTGTAAAAATTGGGCTTGCATTTGGAGTGCTGATTCACTTATTTACCTGTCGTTCAATTGTGTTAGGTATTCATTCTCTATTAATTGGAGAAAACATACGATATATTATTAATCATACAGATTTACTGATGATGAATACCTTAGTATTATTGTGGGTACATATAGTCGTAGTTGTATTGTTTATTAAATTTGTTCCATCAGATGCAACAAAAGATATTATTGCAAACCGATCTTTGTTTACTTATATTGTCGCGTTGATGGAAGTTCTAGGAGTGTTTTATATCTATAATGCAATGATATATGAAGTAGATACAATAACCCTTGATCTTTCTGTTCAGCAAATAGTTTTACCATTATTATTGTTAGGGATATTTTATCTTTTGTTAATCTTTATGATAAGACTTGTAATGCTAGATACGTATAAAAAGATAATTGTTGAATTAGAGCATAAAATTGATAAATCTCAAATGTTAGCGGATGAACTTTTAGTAAAAAGCGAAAGAGATCCCCTTACGAATGCTTATAACAAGGAAGCGATGCGAGAGCGGATAGAGGATTACTTAAAGGAAAATGGTGTAGGAATCCTTATGGTATTCGATATTGATAATTTTAAAGGAATTAATGATAATTTTGGACATTCATTTGGAGATGAAATATTGAATGAAATCTATGAAAAATTGAAAAAAGTTTTTCGACAACAGGATTTGATTGGTCGGTTTGGCGGAGATGAATTTGTAGCTTTTATTATGCAAGAAGGAATAGAAAAGGATGAAGTTTTTTTAGAAAACAGAATCGTTGATATTGCAACGCGCATTTGCCAAATTATTGAAAAAAATTATAAAAATGAGCAAGGCGTTGAAGTGGAAATTTCTACTTCAATTGGAATTGCAATTGCTCCGATGCATGGAACTACTTACAAAACTTTATTTGATGCTGCAGATTCTGCATTATATGCATCAAAGGGGAAAGGTAAGAATACATATACGATTTATAGAGAAGAGCTTATGTGATTTGCAGGGTGGTTGGAGTGAAAATTTAAGAAAGGTAGCATGGTTCTGGTTAATCAGAAGATGCTACCTTTTTTTGTAGAGCTTTTAATTCTTTTGGTGCATAACCACAGATTTTTTTAAATGATCGGAAAAAAGAAGAGTAATCTTGAAAGCCTATTAATGAACTAACTGTAGTGGAAGGTGTTCCATCTAGAATAAGCTGCTTGGCTAGTGCAATACGCTTATGATTTAAATAATTCATAATAGTAGTCCCTGTATATTTTTTAAACAATCGATTTAAGTATTGTTCACTGATGTAAAAATTATGGGAAAGATCTTGTAAGTGAATATCATCTGTAATGTGTTGATTGATATATTCAAGAATATCTGCAAATTGTTGATTTTTATGATCTTTTGGGATGAATTCACGTTCACGGCTTAAAGATAGAAAATGGCTTAGCAAGCTTTGGATCCGAAGATCCAAACAAAAATCTTTGATATCTAAATCTAAATTATTACAAGATAAAATATCTTCAAAATAGGTGATGAAATTTTTTGCAGATAAATTATCATAATAGATACTATCTGTTTTATCAAATATGGAAAGAAGTCGATATGCCAGAGCAGAATGGATTGCATCTGGTAGGAAATGTAGGGTATACCGTTCATAAGGGGTGCAATCATGGATTTGTATACCATGGAAAACATTTGGAGATAGGAGTAAAACACTGTATGGCGCTAACTGGTATGTGATTCCTTCAACGGTATAGGTACAATTGCCAGAAATAAAAAAATATATTTCAAATTCAGAATGGCAGTGAAGATGCATATCTTCATTAGAAGTCATTGAAATTGTGTGTGCAATATCGATGAGGTCTGTAAGTAAACGTTTTTTTCTTTCCATTGGAACCTCCAAGTTATGATAATTTATTGTAACTTAAGTGTTTCGTTTTTGCAATGTTTATTTCGAGATTTGCAATGGACGTAATTAGAAATTTAAGTTAAAGTTATAACAGATAAATCAAGTAGGAGGAAGCGATTGGTATGGTTAGAATCGGTATGGTTGGTGTAGGAAATATGGGAAGTGCACATGCAAAAAGTATTTTTGAAGGTAATATTGAAAATGCTTGCCTTGTAGGTATTTGTGATATTGCAGATAATAAAATAGAATGGGCCAAAGAAACATTTGGTGATAAAGTGACATGCTATAAGGACTATAAGGAAATGGTAAATTCAGGAGAAGTGGATGCAGTTATGATTGCCACTCCTCATTACTTTCATCCAGAAATGGTTATTTATGGATTAGAGCATGGGGTTCATGTGTTATCAGAAAAACCAGCTGGAGTTTATACAAAAGCAGTTCGTGAAATGAATGAAGTAGCAAAAAAACACAATAAAGTATTTGGTATTGTATATAATCAAAGAACGAGTCCAATGTATCAAAAAGTTAGAGAAATCGTTAAAGAAGGAAAACTTGGCGAATTAAAGCGTATGGTATGGATTATTACGAATTGGTATCGTACACAAAACTATTATGATAGTGGAAGTTGGAGAGCGACTTGGGCTGGAGAAGGCGGTGGTGTATTGACGAATCAATGCCCTCATAACCTAGATTTATGGCAGTGGATTTTTGGTATGCCTAAAAAAGTGACAGGATTTGTTTCCGAAGGGAAATATCACAATATTGAAGTAGAAGATGATGTTACTGCATATGCAGAGTATGAGAATGGAGCAACTGCCGTATTTATTACTACAACAGGAGAATGCCCAGGTACAAATCGACTTGAAATTACTGGGGACAAAGGTAAAATTGTTGTAGAAGAAGGAAAAGTTATATTCCATGAACTAGCTGAAAGTGAACGAGAGTTTTGTTTTACTGCAGATACTGGATTTGCAACTCCTGATGTTACTGTCCATGAAATGGAAACAGGAGGAGAAAAATTTGGGCATAATAAAATTATTCAAAATTTTACAAATGCAATTTTATCTGGAGAAGAATTAATTGCACCAGGTGTTGAGGGAATATTAGGGTTAGAGATTTCAAATGCAATCTATTTGTCAGGATGGACAGGAGAATCTGTTACATTGCCAATTAATGAAGATGTATATTATGAAAAACTACAAGAAAAAATTAAAAATTCAAAAACGAAACCTGAAGTAGAATCAAAAATATCAGATCTACATGGTAGCTTTAGCACACGTTGGGAGGTAAAATAATGCAAAAATCAGATGGAATGAA
>CAYJKD010000058.1:1565-4146 GCA_964370595.1 uncultured Lachnospiraceae bacterium | reverse complement strand
AAACCAAATCCTGTTTGTAAAGAGGGAGAATTTATATTTTCAGTAGCAGCACTTGATCACGGACATATTTATGGAATGAGTAACGGACTAATCGAAGCTGGAGCGACTTTAAAATATGTATATGATCCAGATGACAAAAAGGTAGAAAAGTTTTTAGAAACCTATCCACAAGCAGAACGAGTGGATCAATTGGAAGTGATTTTAAATGATAAAGATACCTGTTTGGTTGCAGCAGCAGCAGTTACAAATAAGCGTTGTGAGTTAGGGCTGAAGGTTATGGACCATGGAAAAGACTACTTTACAGACAAAGCTCCATTTACAACATTTGAGCAGCTAGAAGCAGCAAAAGAAAAGGTTAAAGAAACTGGAAAAAAATATATGGTTTACTATAGTGAGAGACTTCATGTTGAAAGTGCCGTATTTGCAGGGGAATTAATTGAGCAAGGTGCGATTGGAACTGTTATTTCAACAATGGGACTTGGTCCACATCGCTTAAATGCAGATTCAAGACCTGATTGGTTTTTTAATTTAGAAGAATACGGTGGAATTCTTTGTGATATTGGAAGTCACCAAATTGAACAGTTTTTATACTTTACTGGTTCGAAAGATGCAACAGTTAATGCAAGCCAAATTGCGAACTACAATCATCCACAATACCCAGAGTTAGAAGATTTTGGAGATGCTAGTTTAGTTGGAGATCAAGGAGCAAGTGGATATTTTCGAATTGACTGGTTCACACCAGATGGTTTAAGTACCTGGGGGGATGGACGTACGATTATTTTAGGAACAGAAGGCTATATAGAACTTAGAAAATACTGCGATATTGCTACAGAAAATGGTTCTGACAATGTATACTTAGTAAACAAGAATGGGGAACAATATTTTAATGTAGCAGGAAAAGTTGGATTTCCATTTTTTGGACAATTGATTCTAGATGTAATAAATCGTACAGAAAATGCAATGACACAAGAGCATGCGTTTAAAGCAGCAGAACTTTGTTTGATTGCTCAGAGAGATGCAAAATATATACATAGAAGTAAATAAATAAGAAAAACACTGCCAGTCATGACTTATACAGTCACTACATGGCAGTGTTTTTCTACATATCCATAACTGGAGTTGGTCTTGCAGGGTCAAAAATATCTTCTGGACGGAAGAAGTCATCTAATTTTCGTTTTGAAGGATCTGGATTTGTCATATCTTTCCAAAGTCGGTATCCGTCTAAGTTAATTCGCCCTTGTCTAATATAATCTTTTCCATATTGAAGCCAATAAGGAACTGAAGCATCTACATTACAAAAATAGTGAAAGCCTGCGTTTCTCAATTGTACAAACCGTTCATTCTCACTTGTATATGGCTTCCAAGTACTAATATCATCACCAAATGGATATAGAATGATATTTGTTTCTCCAACAAGGGTTTCTACTTCGCGTTCCCATTTTTCTAAATCAGTAGTAAATCGATTCATTTCAACTTGCCCTAAGTATAAATGTCCCCAGCTGTGGGATGCGATTTCAAAACCATCTTCACGAAGTGCCTCAGCAATGATACGAACAGATTCTTTATCTTGCTCGTAAGTAGCAGAATCGGAATAGGAATCGGCAGTACGATATCCAAATACACCTTCATAGCCAGTAACAGCTAGTACAGCTTTCGCACCTTTATAAGAAAAACCTGGATTCATTTCGACAAAATCATTAAGTAGCGGCGGTAGGTCATAAGAACCTACAGAAACACTTCCATCTGACTGTGTCATTTCACAAGCGATTTCTCCATTTTCATCAAGGACAATACGGTCTGCAAAACCATCTCCTGTCATATAGTCATAATAATTAACATCATCTTGTGACATTACAAAAGGCTTTTTTCCTTCTGGCAAAAGAATGGTACCAGGTGCCATGATTGTGTTTCCATTTTCATCTGTAGTTACATAACCTAAATCACTCATTTTAACAAGTACATATCCATTGTCATACATGGCTTGAAGAATTGCCATAAATTCGTCGGCAGTTGTCATAACTTGATTATATCCTGCAGAATCATAATCTCCATCAAAGGATTTATCGGTATCCACAATTAAGGAGTGGAAAAAGACATGTGATACTTCATTTAGATTTGCAGCAACTAGTGTTGACTTTTCTGTTTCGTATTTTCCGAGAACTTCTATTACCTCAGGTGCATCTTTTAAGGTTGCATGCTCGGATAATAATGTAATTGCACCATCATAATCATATTGTGTGATAAGCGCTTGCGCTTGATCAAGCAACATATTTAATTCTGTTTCAACAGGAGTGGTTTCAATAACAATAGAATTTTCAGTACTAGATTCCATTTCCTCTGTAATAGGAGCCGTTGTCTCTTCATGATGACTTGTGATAGGAGTAGTAGGTGCTTCATCTCCCATTTGATATAGAAAGATTCCTCCGCTTCCAACTAATAGGAAAGAAGCAATAGCAACGGAATATAGCAAAGTTTTACTTTTGCGCCTTCTACTTCGATGTTTTTTAAAATTCAGGTTACTCATAGTGATTACTTCCTTTGTGATTTTACTGAAATTATCATAACATATTTTTTCAAAAGA
>CAYJKD010000058.1:0-1555 GCA_964370595.1 uncultured Lachnospiraceae bacterium | reverse complement strand
ATAATATAGAATAACACAATAGGATGGAGGTGGAGGAGAACATGCAAAAGAAAGACTTGGATTGGGCTAATATTGGATTTGGATATAGAACTACAGATATGCGTTATGTTTCAAACTTTAAAGATGGTGCATGGGATGAAGGATGTCTAACCGCTGATAGTAATGTTGTGATAAATGAATGTGCAGGCATTTTACAATATTGTCAAGAGTGTTTTGAAGGATTGAAGGCATATACAACGGAAGATGGAAGTGTGGTAACATTTCGTCCTGACTTAAATGCAAAGCGCATGATGGAATCAGCAGAGTGGCTTGAAATGCCAGCATTTCCAAAAGAGCGTTTTATTGAAGCGGTAGAAGAAGTTGTAAAAGCTAACTTAGAATGGGTGCCTCCTTTTGGAAGTGGTGCAACCTTTTATTTAAGACCATATATGTTTGCAAGTGGTCCTGTAATCGGAGTAAAACCATCGAGTGAATATCAATTCCGTGTATTTGGAACACCAGTTGGTCCATACTTTAAAGGTGGTGCTAAGCCATTAACACTTTGTGTATCAGATTATGACCGTGCAGCACCAAATGGGACAGGACATATCAAGGCAGGGCTTAATTATGCGATGAGCTTACATGCACTTATGAGTGCCCATAGAGATGGGTATGATGAAAATGTATTTGTAGATCCACAGACAAGATCCTTTGTGGAGGAGACAGGTGGGGCTAATTTCTTATTTGTAACAAAGGACGGCGAAGTAGTAACTCCAAAATCACAATCAATCCTTCCTTCCATTACAAGACGTTCTCTTCTATATGTAGCAGAACATTACCTTGGATTAAAGGTTACGGAGCGTCCTATTTCATTATCAGAATTAGACAATTTTGCAGAATGTGGACTTTGTGGGACTGCAGCAGTTATTTCTCCAGTTGGAAAAATTGTTGATCATGGGAAAGAAATTTGTTTCCCAAGCGGCATGGAACAAATGGGACCAACATTAAAGAAGCTTTATGATACATTGACTGGTATCCAAATGGGAAAAATTGAAGCGCCTGAAGGATGGATTCATAAAATTGTGTAGTTAACGAAAGGAACATGCGTAGGGAGGAGGATTTCTTCCTACGCTTTTTGAACGTAACATCGGAAAGGTTATTAAGAAATAATGAAAGAGAGTATGATTGTACGAGGGATTTGGGTAAGTTTAATAAGCTGTTTTATAAGTGTTATCCTTACAACGAATATACGTGCAGAGGATTCCTATATGAAGGCGGTTACTTACGCCTCAGATACATGGATCATTAATTTTTGGAATTCAGAAAGTGAAAACATGGAAGAGGAATTACAAACAATTGTAGCAGATGGGTTTAATACAATTGTACTTGTAATACCTTGGCGTGAATTTCAACCCACTGTATTTCCAATCACTTATAATGAATACGCATTTAATAAATTTCATCATGTAATGGATGCTGCAGCAAATCATGGTTTAGATGTAATCTTGAGAGTGAGTTATACATGGGATTATTATGCAAGTGAGCATTCTACAGATCGATTTTATGACTTACTAGG
>CAYJKD010000057.1:0-13633 GCA_964370595.1 uncultured Lachnospiraceae bacterium | reverse complement strand
TCGTCGCTATCATTTTCTTCTGAATCATCATCGTCTGAATCACGATTACCTATTTCATCATCATCTGAATCGTCATCGTCTGAATCATCATCATCATCGTCTGCTTCGTCATCATTGTCTGAACCGTCATCGTCTGAATCATCATCATCGTCTGCTTCGTCACTACCATCATCTTCTAAATCATCTGTTTCATCATCAATCATATCTGTTTCTGTTTGAGTAACTGTTGTTTCAGTCTGTTGATCCATAGAAACTGATGTGTCGTCATTTGATGTGTCATTGTTATTTTCTACATATTTCTCAACTTCTACAGTCGCCTCTACTTGTTGCTCTACATGCTCTACTAATTCTACTTCTAACTCCGCCTTTTTTTCTTCATACCAAACATCATCATCAACTTCAATATCTACAGATACTTTTCCGCCATCCTTTAAATATTCCAATTCCACTGCTCGATCTAATAGCTCATCTAGCACTTGATTAGAGGACTTATTCTTGTATTCGTAATCCAAAACCAAATTGTTTCCATCTTGATTTAATCCTTCAATATTTCCTACAATCCCGTCTTTATCTACTTCTAATTTCACATCTGGATTGATGGTTAAATAAATATTTGCATAAGATTGAAATCCTGGATTTAATATTTGAGTTGATACAAACATAAGTAATGTTGCTGCTACTGCTCCCATTGCTACAACAACTCTCTTTAAATTTGTTCCTTCTGTAGGTTCTTTCATCTCAACAATTGTATCTAATCGCTGTCCAATCTGATAATTTTTATTTGCAGCTTTTATAAACTTTCCCTTTTCATCAAGCACGACACAGTATCCCATGTGTACTTCCATGACTAAGTATTTCATTTTGCAATCCCTCCTATTTTAAATTTAATACTTGAACCAAATGTCCACGAATCAAATCGTAACCATTGGAATAAATTAAAATCAATGCCAATAAATATCTTCTATGCCGTTCTAATGTCTTTTTTTCTACTCCGCTTTCAAGCGCTAATCTCGCCATAGGGATTTTTCCTGTTACTTTTATTTGTTGCATCAGTTCTAAATCCTTTCGAACAATCTGTAATACCTTCTTACATGCAGTTAATGTTCTTTCTTGTTTCGGACAATTATCCGATATATCTGAAAAGCTTAATGAAAAGCTTTCTAACTCTTTTCTTAATTCTTCAATCTCACTTTTAGTAGCTTCTCGGTAATCATGCTCTTCATATGCATCCTTTGAATCTTGTATGCTATCACCTAATGTACTCTCATTATCATCGCTAATAGGAGTATCCATAGAAACTTGACCTTGATGTCTTTTTTCTTTTCTCAGGTAATCAATAATTCTTCTCTTCATTACCATAGAAGCATAGCTTAAAAAATTTCCTTTTATTACAGAATAAGATTCAATTGCTTCATAAAAGCCAAACATTGCGATACTAAGTTCATCTTCCCTTTGATCTGCTGCAACGTATCCTAGTGTTTTATAAGTTTCAGATTTTATAAATGGCATATATTCACGGATCAATTGATCTGCTTTTTGAGCATCTCCTTTTGCATCCTTTACTCGCCTTCCAATATCTTTGGATTGTTCCATGTTGTAACCTCCATACTATAGTATTCGTAACTAAATTAAAAAAAGTGGGGTCTTTATTATATTTTTAATTAAATTCTTTGCCCCTTAATTTGATCATACCTATCATACCATGTCAAAGGCGACTCCTCAAGTTAATAATCAGTGAAAAGTAGGCGAGAATTAGCACTTACTAATTCTCGCCTACTTAAAAAATTCTATATTGTTAAAATTCCATCTCTAGCCCAAAAGTACGTATTCATTGCTTGTATCAATGATAATTCTGCACCTTTTAGTTCTGCCTCTCTACTTAAATATTGTATTTCCGCTTGCAAAAATTGAGATTCACTTAACATCCCCAATTGATTTTTTGCTTGAGCAGTTTCCCATGCAATACTACCGCTTTCAAATCCTACTTTTGCTGTTTCATATGCCAGATAGGCTTGGTCTACTTCATGATATAGAGCACGCATTTTGCTATCAATCTTCATTTCGCTATCTTCAAGATTTTGAAGGTAAAGCTCTGTTTCATAAGGTGTATCCCCACCTTTGTTGTTTTGTCTCATTGTAATCAATGATGAGTTATTTCCAATTGCCTTTATAATATCAGGTTCTAAATCACGTTCTTTTATTCTTTCTAAATCAACATCTGGAATCGATTCAAGTACTACATCTGCATCTGAAGAATATCCAAGTAAAATAAGTAAGTTTGCTTTTAATTCATGATAACTATCTTCTAAAGACTTTCTGTTATTAGAAATCATAAGCATATTGTTGTATGCAGAACTAACATCAAGTGCCGTAGCCGTCCCAGCTTGAGCTGCAATCATAGCTATTTCATACATTTCTTGATACATTGTCTCCATTGTATTTAAATAAGATAAATTTTCCTCTAATGTTTCACAAGATATCATTAGCATTTGAGCAGCTGATGTCAATTGCATAACCAGGTACTCTTTCGTTCTTAGAGTTGTATGAGAATTAAGCTTTTCTACTACATCTTCAAACATATCAATTGCAACTTCATAAACTGCTTCTGATGTTGCAAAATCGATATAATCTAACATATTACCATCTTCTTCAGCATTATCTTTTTCCCAACTTGCAACAGCTTGCTCATCTTCAAAATGTTCGACCATTCCTTCATAGTCTTCTACTTGCTCCTCTAAGGCTATGGTTATTTCTTTAATCGCTGCATTGTTACTCTCTATTCGACTCTCTAAACTATTATATGTTATTACTTCTTGAGCATATATCGGAATCGAAGTGCTATTTATTGATATAATAAGTACTGCACTTATTATATATTTCATTATATTATGCATATTTCCTCACTTCCTACTATGCAGGTGCTAATCCATCTAAGTACCAACTATATATTTCATAGGCTTCAAATATATTCATCTGTTCTAATAAAACTGTATTTTGTTTGATTTTTAATTCAATTGTTTCTTTTTCTAAATCGTACTTTGTAATCGTCCCAACATTGTATTGTTGTGTAGCTAATTCCATAGTCCTCTCCTGTGCCTCTAAGTCAAGTACTGCTTGTTCATAAACCAATCTAGCTGTTTCTAAATTTTGCCAAGCAACTGTCATAGAGGATTCTATTTGCTTTTTATTCTCTTCGATTGTTCGTAACGTTAAATCTTTTACATCTTGTTCATTTGCATTTTCAAATCTTTTTTCATTCTGATTTAATACATAATTGTTTTCTAAAGCTACCATAATATCTTGTTCTAAATTTAGGTCTTCTATTTGTTCTTCTGTTACCTGTGGTACTTGTTGAATCTGTGGAGAATCTTGTACGTTCCATCCAAGCATCAAAATTAATTCGTCTTTTGCTTCCTCTATATCCATTGCGAGTGTATTAATATTTTTCTGTTGCTCTAGCACTGCTTCTGTAGCATTTAGTACATCAATTTCAGTCGCCATTCCTGCTTGTAATCTTGCTTGCACCAATGTAAGATTGCTTTGAAGTTGTTGTAATGTTAAATTTTGCATTTCTAATTGAATTATTTTTTCATGATATCCAATAAACCTCGATTGTGCAGATAGTGCTAAGTTATCTCTCGCCTGTAACGTTCCCATCCATAAAATTTCACTATCTTCAAGGTTGTTATCTGCGTTCTCTCTCATAGTTTCCACTTGTAGTTCTATTTGAAGATCGCTAATTTTAGCAGATGCACTATCATCTCCAGATATACTTGACTCCAAATCATTTGCTAAATCTTGATATGCTTGAGAGACTTCTGTGTTAGTTTCTCCATATTCTTCTAAAAAATCTTGATAATCTTCATAACTATTTAAAGCCGTTACATTATATTCTTCAATCAACAAAGGTATTTCATCATATGTCAATATATCATCTCGCAAAATTGTCCATTCTTCTTCTGTTCGTGCAAATTCTGGACTTGCTCCGTAGGTGCTCAAGGGAGCATTGCTCCCCATGATACCTACTAACATTACTGCAATCACAATTTGATTTTTTTTCATTTACTGTTCCTCTTTAACTTTTCTTTTATTAAACCACTTTTTCATTTTCTTTTTTTCTATATCTTTAGGATTTTTACTAATAATACTATAAAATACTGGTAACATAATTAAACTCAAACAAGTAGAAGCCGCTATACCACCTATATTAACCACTGCAAGACCTTTTGTCATAGCTCCAGAACTTCCTAATTCCATTGCCATAGGAATCATAGAAATAACGGTTGTCAATGTTGTCATAAGAATTGGCCTTAACCGAGTTGCTCCTGCTTCTATCAAAGCCACATCTCGATCCATGGTCTCACGATATTGATTTACCGTATCCACATATAGTATACCTGCATTTACTACAGTACCAACCAACATCAAAAATCCTACCAATGAAATCATACTGATTTCTGAATCAAGTAGCCACATCAATCCAAAAGAACCGATTAAACTAAATGGTATGGTAAGCATAACCATAATCGAAAACTTAGGCGATTCAAACTGTGCTGCCATAACTACAAAAACAAGAAATACTGCTGTTACAAGAGCTGTTCCAAGTGCCATAAATTCATCGTTCATCATCTGATCTATTGCGTTTGTTCCAGTTGTTATAGTCTCTGTAAGATGTGGTTTAACTACTTCATTTGTTAAAGCCATTTTTGTATTTCCCACAGCAGCTTCTGTATATTCAGCTTCAATTGTAATTATATATTCTTTATTTTCTCTTCTAATCGTAGCAGGGCTATCCTCAAATCCAACATTAGCTACATCTGTTAATAACACAAAGCTACCACTTTGTGTTGGGATTGTTATTCCCATTACTTCATCTAGTGTTTCATAGCTTCCTTCTGGATATTCTACTTTTACTTCTATATTTTCTCCATCAACTTCTAATTCTGTTGCTTCCACTCCAGATAGATGCTGATTTAAATATGATCCAATTGTTGCTGCGTTCAAACCATATGCTTTTGCTTTTACTGCATCTACTTCAACTTCTATAACTGGCGCAGCGTTTTCTGCATCAGAGTGTACTCTAGTAACTTCTTCCCGCTTCATCAAGTCAGCTACAATGGCATCTGATGTTTCTTTTATCTCATCATAATCTGATCCCCTAATTATCGTACTAAAATTAGTTTCTGCTTGCATTGCACTCATAGAAGAATTTTCTTCTACTGTAATTTGACAATTTGCAAATTCTTGCATTTCTAATTTCCAAAAATCTATAACCTCTGATGTTTCCATCTCTCGATCTGATTTAAGATAAATATCGATTGTTGAAGATGTTCCTCCACGAACTCCACTACTACCATTTTTTGTAATATAATTATCTACATCTGGATGAGAAACAATTAGTTCCTCTATTTCTAATAAAATTTCATCAACCTTTTCAATTTCCATCCCAGGCCTTGTATCAATCGTTAATGAAATTTCTCCAAGATCATCCGTTGGCATAAGTTCAACTCGTAGTTTCGTAGCTAAGAAAAATGAGAATACTAGTAAGATTATTGAGGTTAACATTACTGTTTTTTTCTTAGGAAGCATAAACCTCATCAATTTGCGATATCCGTCTTGTATATTTTCAATTGTTTTTGATAATGGTGCCTTCTCCTTCTCTACTGGCTTCCACAATAGATAGGATAATGGAACTACGGTAAGGGATGATACTAAAGAAGCCACCATACATACTACTATTGTAAAACCAAGTGGACCAAACATTTGACCTGACATTCCTGACAGAAACATTAAAGGAATAAACACAACACAAGTTGTCACTGTCGATGCTACTACGGATGATGCTACAATTCCAGTTCCTTCTAATGCATGTTTTGTATATTCAATAATTCCCTTTTTTTGATTATCGGCGCTAACACGGAAACAACTCTCTAATACTACAATGGAGTTATCTACCATCATACCTACACCAAGTGTCAATGCACATAATGTGATAATATTTAAAGAAACATCCATTAAATTCATTGCAATCAACGATGTAAAAATCGAGATTGGAATTGCACTTCCAACAATTAAAGATGCCTTAATATCTCCAAAAAATAACCAAATAATAATCATAGCAATTACAATAGCTAAAAATAATGTTTCTACCACTGATAAAATTGATTCTAAAATAGAATCTGCTTTATCGTTCACAACTGTAATATTGAGATTTTCATCTTCTCTCATCATTGCATCAATTATTTCTATTACATCTTCCGATAAATCCATAGAAGTTACACTTTGCTGCTTGGTAATACCAATCGATACGGTTTGATTTCCATTGTATCTAGCAATACTTTCTACTTCCTCAACAGTTAATACGATATTAGCAACATCTTGTAAGTAGATGGTGCCTCCTGTCTTTGTAGTTAATGGAATTTCTTTCAATAATTCTACAGTATCAAAATTCATCCTTGTTGAAACTGATAAATCTTGACTTCCCATAGAAGCCTCACCTGCAGGATATGCAATATTTGCTGCTGCAATATCATTAGAAATACTTGCCATGGTCAATCCATACTGATTTACCATCTCTTCAATTAATTCAATTTGTATATACTCTGTTTCACTACCTGTTACATTCACTTCTGCTGCTGTTGAGATTTTCTCAAGCTCTGGAATGATTTCACTATCTACATAAGATGAGATATTATCCACTTTTGAATTTTCAACTACCATAGAAATATCTGCAGAACTATTCATATTTATTTCTAGTACTGCCGGTGTGTTCGCATCTTCTGGTAATTCTCGTTCTACCGTATCAATTGCTTTCTTTAATTCATCATAGGCATCATCTATATCTGCTTCATAATCATATTGAATCATTACAATTGAACTTTGTTCTGATGAGGTCACTGTAACTTTGTCTATTCCTGACAAAGTACTTACTGCTTCTTCAATCGGTTTTGATATCAATTCATTCACATCTTCAGGACTGGCACCTGGATAAATCGTTGAAACAATCATCATAGGCATTTCTGTCTCTGGTGTTAGTTCAAGTGTTGCTGTTGTAATGGATTGGTAGCCAAATATAATTAAGCATAATACAGCTAGTATCGTTGTTACTGGCTTCTTTAATACGAATTTTGTTATTCCCATCTCTTTTCTCCTCAGTCTTACTCTCTAGTTTGGCTTGGTTCTGGTAAATCCACTGCACTTGCTTCTAAACTAGCTGTATCTTCTCCTTTTTTTCGTACACTAGAACCTTCATATAATTCTGTCGACCAAGTGGTAATTACTTCATCTTCTATATTGATGCCACTCTTTACTTCAATTACTTCTGAATCATAAATTCCCACTTCTACTGCATGTTCTGAAACGACTCCATTCACATATGTATAGATATAAGGAATTCCACCTTCATAGTATACAGAGTCAATTGGTACCGTTATTACTCTTGTTGCACTAGATGAAACTACAGATAATTTTACATTTGATCCAGTTGTTAAACTTGATTCCACGCCTTGTTCATTCAATTCTGCTTTCATATCAAATAATCCTGTACTTCCATTTGCCATTGAACTTATTTCATAAATTGTTCCTTTGTACTCGTTCTCATCTTTCTCTACAATAATTTCATCTCCAATTTCAAGTTCTGATTTGATTCGTTCTGTTGTACTAAAAGAAACTACGGTAGAACCTTCCCCAGATATTACTGCAATTAATTCATTGGCTTTTAATGTTTTGTTCGTTTGTGGATAAAAGGTTTCCACTACACCACTGATTGGAGCTGTTATTTCACTATAAGATAGTTGATTTTCATAATTTGTTTTTGCATTATTATAGTTGATTTGTGCAGCTGAAACACTATCTTTAGCTTTTTGATACAACTGTTCTGAAACACCACCTGCTTGATATAATACACTTTGCCTTGACAATTCTTCTTGTGCTTGGCGTAGAGATAAAGAGGCTGAATCCATCGTATTTTTAGCAGAATCCACTTGATTGGTATCAACGATACAAAGCACTTGTCCTTCTGTAACCATGTCCCCAGCTTTTACAAATACCTCTGTTACATCTCCTGTCATTTTAGCAAATAGCTGAGCTGAATTTTCAGGCTCAACCGTACCAATTAAATCAGTCATAATTTGAATGTCATCTACTATTGGTAGTTGTGTCTCTACCATTGGTGGCAATGTTGGAACTGCTAATACTTCCTGTGCTGATAACCTTGCAAATGTTAAATATCCAATTGCTCCTACTGCCAATGCTCCTACGATAATTCCCTTTTTCATAATTTTCATCCTTTTCTATATTGTACTATTTTATTTATCTGTTTCGTTGTTTTGTATTTTAGCACTACTTTCTTAACTCATATTGAAACAAAAATGAACGGAAGATGAAGTCACAAATACTTCACATTTCGTATTCTTATTCATGCATAATTCATCTTGATTTGCTATGCTAATACATATATACTTATACACAAAGATATGAAGGAGAAAATATTATGCCCTTAATCAATTTATTAATAGTAGAAGATGATAAAACACTATCTGAGCTTTACCAAACTGTTTTAGAAAAAGAAAATTATGGTGTCTATCTTGCAGCGCATGGAGAAGAAGCATTTACTGTGCTAGAAAATCAAAATATCGATTTAGTAATAACAGATGTGATGATGCCAATTATGGATGGATATGAATTCGTCTATGCACTTCGAGAACTGGATGCTGCCATTCCTATTTTAATGATTACAGCAAAAGATACTTACCAAGCAAAAAATGTTGGATTTAATGCTGGTGTTGATGATTATATGACAAAACCTGTAGATATTAAAGAAATGCTCCTACGTATAAAAGCCTTAATTCGTCGCACTTCAAAATTTTCAAACAATATCCAAACGATCGGTAGCACCACTTTAAATTATGATGCCATGACCGTAACGCAAAATGAAGAAACAGAAATGTTACCTTTAAAAGAATTTTTACTTCTATACAAGCTGGTTTCTAATCCTAATAAAATCTTTACGTGATTACAATTAATGGATGATATTTGGGGGCGAGATACCGATTCTGATTTGCAAACAATTGATGTTCATATTAATCGTTTAAGAAGACGATTTGAAAACAATCACGATTTTGAAATAATTACGGTACGAGGTCTTGGTTATAAGGTGGTAATCGCATGATAAAAAATCATAAATTAATGTTTGGACTATCGCTTTTTATTTTTGGCATTATATTTTTATCTTTTTTTATTAGTGGTTTTATCACATTTTATTTATTTTCAATCGGAATCATAAAACCTAGTAGATATATTAAATATATTGATTTCATACCACTAATTCCACTAATTGGGCTATTGTTCTTAGCATTTCTTCCTTCTGTAATTATTTCGCTTGTTTTTTCAAGAAAATTTTTTATGCCAATCCAACTTATGATCAACGGACAAAAACAGGTTGCTGCTGGCGATTTTTCTATACGCGTAAATGAAAATTCTCCGTTTCTAGAAATTCGAAAAATGAATCGAAATTTCAACAAAATGGTTCAAGAATTAAACTCTATGGAAATGCTTCGCTCCGATTTTGTACAAAGTGTTTCCCATGAATTTAAAACTCCACTTGCTGCTATTAATGGTTATTCAAGCCTCCTTTCCGAAGCAGAATTACCAGCACCTTATAATCACTATGTTGATAAAATATTAGGAAGCACAAATCAACTTTCCACTTTGACAACCAATGTTTTAATGCTTTCTAAACTTGAAAATCAAACAATTATTTCTGAAAATAATTCATTCTACTTAGATGAACAAATTCGACAATGTTTTATATTAACAGAACATCTTTGGCTTGAAAAAAATATGGAATTCGAGCTAGATTTACCTGTGATAAAGTATTTTGGAAATGAAGGATTGATGAGCCAAATTTGGATTAATTTACTTACTAATGCGATCAAATTTACACCTGAAAAAGGATTGATTTCAATTAAAGGAATCGAAGAAGAAGATAGAATCACGATTACGATTCGTGATAGCGGTATCGGTATGCCACCAGAGATGTTACTTCATATTTTTGATAAGTTTTATCAAGGAGATAAATCTCATCAGCAAAAAGGAAATGGCCTAGGATTATCTTTAGTAAAAAAAATTGTTGAACTATGTGACGGGACAATTACGGTTAGTAGTGAAGTAAATGTTGGAACTATTTTCACTATTACTTTTGAAAAAAAGTATTGACAGTTATTTATTCCTGTGGTATTCTTTCAAACATAGAACAGCAAAGGCGCTGTGGACATGGTATCCACAGCGCTTTTTTGTATGATTATTATATAAGTTAGGAGGTTTGTTACATTTTACAATTACATTATGTTAGGCACAAAGGCGTGTATAATAACAACAATTAATTTGTTATTATATGCGCCCTTTATTTATTAAAAGGAGGATAAGATTATGTTTTCAGCAGTTGATACAATTTGGACATTATTAGGAGCAGCAATGGTATTTTTGATGCAAGCAGGGTTTGCAATGGTAGAAACAGGATTTACTCGAGCAAAAAATGCAGGGAACATCATAATGAAAAACCTAATGGATTTTTCACTTGGAACCTTAGTATTTTGGCTATTTGGTTTTGGTTTTATGTTTGCAGGAGATGGCCCATTTTGGGGAGGGTTTGACTTTTTAACACAAGGTGATTATAGTTCGACTATTCCATCTTCTGCTTTCGTTATTTTCCAAACTGTGTTTTGTGCTACAGCTGCTACCATTGTCTCTGGAGCTATGGCAGAACGAACAAAGTTTTCATCTTATTGTATCTACAGTGTTATATTAAGCGGTTTTATTTATCCTATTTCTGGTCATTGGATTTGGGGTGGTGGATGGTTATCTCAAATGGGATTTCATGACTTTGCTGGTTCTACTGCTGTTCATATGGTCGGTGGTGTTGCCGCTTTAATCGGTGCTAAAATACTAGGACCTCGTATCGGTAAGTATTCCAAAAAAGGGGAGGTTCGTGCAATTCCTGGTCACAGCTTAACGCTTGGTGCTCTTGGAGTTTTCATCTTATGGTTTTGCTGGTTCGGATTTAATGCTGGTTCTACAGTATCAATGACAGATGGTTCTATTGAATTGGCAGCTGATATATTTATTACAACTAACATTGCCGCTGCTACTGCTGCTGCTTTTGTAATGGGCATCACTTGGATCCGTTACAAAAAACCTGATGTATCCATGACCTTAAATGGTGCTCTAGCAGGGTTAGTTGCTATTACTGCTGGCTGTGATATGGTTTCTGCAGAAGGTGCTTTCTTTATTGGTGTCATCAGTGCATTTGTTGTTGTATATGGAATTGAATTTGTAGAAAAAATATTAAAAATTGATGATCCTGTTGGTGCCGTTGGTGTTCATGGAATGTGCGGAGCTGTTGGAACGATATTAGTTGGTGTATTTGCACTAGATGGTGGATTATTGTACACTGGCGATGCTACTTTTTTAGGAATTCAAGCTCTGGGTGTTGTAGCTGTAATTGGATGGGTTAGTGTAACTATGACAGCTGTATTCTTAGGAATCAAATACACGGTTGGATTACGTGTTACAAAGCAAGAAGAAATTGCAGGTCTTGATATTGAAGAACATGGACTTGCTACAAGCTATGCTGACTTTATGCCTGTACCTGGAGCCAACTTTAAAATACAGCCAGAACCTATGATGGTATCTTCTGATCTTGCTGTACCAGTTGTTAATGCATCTCACTCTGATTCATCTATTAAAAAATTAGTGATTGTAACAAAACAAAGTAAATTTGAATCCTTAAAATCCGCTCTTGATTTAATTGGAGTTACTGGCATGACCGTTACCCAGGTCTTAGGTTGTGGAATGCAAAAAGGTAGTCCTGAATATTATCGTGGAGTTGAAGTTGAAACAACTCTATTACCAAAAATCAAAGTTGAAATTGTAATATGTAAAATTCCATTAGAAACGATTATTGCTACAGTCAAATCAGCTTTATATACAGGAAGCATTGGAGATGGAAAATTATTTGTTTATGATGTCGAAAATGTAATTAAAGTTCGTACTGGAGAAGAGGGATATGATGCATTGCAAGATTTAGGAGCTTAAACATATAAAATGAGTCGATGATTCGGCTCATTTTTTTGTTTGATAATAAATCATTTTATGATATTATAGGTAGGTAGCGTTTCTATGTAAAACAATTGAATGGAGGATTATTATATTATGAGTTCACAATGTAGTGGTAGCTGTAATTCTTGCAGCTCATCATGTTCATCTGCACCTGAATCTACACCTACTTCTGTAAAGAAAGTAATTGGCATCGTTAGTGGAAAAGGTGGAGTTGGAAAATCTCTAGTTACTTCACTAATGGCTGTAGGGGTACAAGGATTAGGAAAAAAAGCTGCAATTTTAGATGCAGATATTACAGGTCCATCAATCCCAAAATCTTTTGGTGTAACTAGGTCTCAATTAGGTGCAACGGAAGACGGAAAAATGATTCCTGCTACTTCAGCTACTGGAATAGAGATTATTTCTTCTAACCTATTACTAGAAGATGATACTGCCCCTGTTATTTGGAGAGGTCCTGTTATCGCAGGTGCTGTAGAACAATTTTGGAAAGATACTATGTGGGGAGAAATCGACTATATGTTCGTAGATATGCCTCCTGGCACTGGAGATGTACCTCTAACTGTATTCCAAACATTACCTGTAGATGGTATTATTATTGTTACTTCACCGCAAGAATTAGTTTCTATGATTGTAAAAAAAGCAGTTCATATGGCTGAAAAAATGAATATTCCTATTATTGGGCTTGTTGAAAATATGAGCTACTTAGAATGTCCAGATTGTAAAAAGAAACTTTCCATTTTTGGCGAAAGTCGCATTGATGAAATAGCTATGAATTATGGATTAGAGGTTTTAGCAAGAATACCAATTACTCCTTCTATTGCATCACATGTAGATGCAGGAATGATTGAATACAGCAATGTAGATTTCTTGGATAAGGCTGTAAATACCGTACTCGCATTATAAAAATAAATACCCATAAAATCATTTTTATAATTGGTTTTATGGGTATTTGTATAAGTTTTTCTTTTTTTCGTTTCCAAGACAACTATAATACTATTTCTCATCGAATTCTATATCAAACATAGAGAGCTGTTTGTATTTTGTTTCAAATTTCCATACATATTCAAATATTTCTTTTTCTCCATATAACATGTTGTTTTCCTTACAAAAAGAGCGAATCATCTTTGATAACTTACTGCTATTTGAAGATCTTAAACCATAAGAAGAACCATATTTTTTCATATATTCCTTTTTTAATCCTGGGAAATGTTCATCTAACTTCTTATAATAGTATTCACGGTTTCCATAGCGCAATGTCATTCCTACTCCAAAGCTCAGGATTCCCTTTACCCCTGCTTCTTTACAATAATTTAAAATTCCTACTATATTTTCTTCTGTATCATTAATGAAAGGTAGAATTGGTGTAATCCAGACAACGGTTGGAATATTAGCTTTTTTCATTTCAAGTAAAACTTCAAATCGTCGTTTTGTTGTACATACATTAGGTTCGATAATTTTACATAAGTCTTCGTCATAGGTTGTCATTGTCATTTGCACCACACATTTTGAATTAAGA
>CAYJKD010000056.1:6603-13896 GCA_964370595.1 uncultured Lachnospiraceae bacterium | reverse complement strand
TCTTCTTGTATTCGTCGTCTTTTTTCTCGAACGATTATTAGCAACATATTTCTTATTGTTTTGTGCCATTCTCTCACCTTTTCATTTTGATACGATTATCATAACTATTTTTGTAGCTATCTTTATATAATTGTAAATACGCATTGAATTATATCATACTTTTATAAAAAAGAAACTATAAATTTAAATGTTTATAAAATTTAAATATTTATAAAATTATAGTAACAGTTCAGCCATGCCATCCATAAATGAGCAAAACGAATAACGTGTCTGTGTATGTTTAAAACATGTGGTTTCTGCCTGTAACATAGAGCGAATAATCGCCTCTTCTGTAGCTTCTGCCGCCATTCGAAATGCCTCGTCTATTCGTTCTTCTCTTATACATGAGTAGGTTCTAATCTCACTACTATCAGTAATATTTATTTCATTAGCTGTAGAAAATCCGACCATAATGTCTCCACTTCCATGTCCCATAAAAGAACCTGTACGAATAAGACCAACGCTACATCTCTTTAATATTCGTTTCAATTGTCGGTCCGATACCGGTAAATCTGTAGCTAACACCATCATAATCGACCCTTGATCCAACTTACTCTCTTCAATTTTCTTTGCAAGCGGTTCTCCAATATTCACACCATTGATTTGTAAATCTGTTGTTTTGCCAAAATTTGATTGAACAAGAACACCTATGGTGTATTCCTTATTATCATAGTTCAATACTCTTGAAGAAGATCCAATACCACCTTTACAACCATAACAAGTGGTACCACTACCTGCACCGACACTTCCTTCTTCAAAATTTTCTCCTGCATTAAAAATTGCCTCTCGCACATCTTTCTCTGTAACAACTCGCTTTTGAATATCGTTAAGTGATGCATCATTGCATTCGCCTACTATGGGGTTAATCGATGTTACATTGACTCCGTCTAGATTGCAACATTCAATCATATAATCAACAATTGCATCATGCACTTTCCCTACATTCAATGTATTTGTCAATGCAATTGGTGTTTCTAACGTTCCTAATTCCTCTACTTGAACTAACCCCTGGGTTTTTCCAAATCCATTTAACACAAAAGATGCTGCCACTAGTTTATGAATGAATGGGTTTTTATCGCTTGGAATAATCACTGTAACTCCAGTATTATGATTTTGATTTTTAATCGATTTATGCCCAACTTTAACTCCTTTTACATCTGTGATTTTATTAAGCTTACCTTTTGCCCCATTTCCAATTTTCAAGTCAATTATATTTAAATTTTCCATTACACATTCCTATTCCATATTGTTATTTAATTTGATTGTTGGTATACTATTATTAGGTAATCAACTATTACATATACAATTACCATATTTCTAATCGATAGGAGAATTCTATGAAAATAAAAAAAATCAATAACTTAGATGAATTTTTAAAAACAATTGATCGTTGTCACGATATTGTTGAACTTGTATCCCCTGAAGGTGATCGATTAAACTTAAAATCAAAACTAGCTCAATATGTTTCTTTAACTGCAATTATTGCAAATGGATATATTACTGAACTAGAACTCATTGCTGAAAATCCAAATGATTATGAACTTCTTGAAGCGTATCTAAACGCGCAACAATAATTTATTCTTTTTCCTCTTTCGGTTTTACTGGAGGATTTTTCATTTGCAATTTTGCATATACATCTTCTCGTATTAGTGCATAAACTACAGATGCTAATGGAATAAAAATCAACATTCCCACAATCCCCATTGTACTTCCCCCTACCGTAACTGCAACCAGCACCCAAATAGAAGGTAACCCAACAGATCCTCCAACAACAAATGGATATATAAAGTTGCCTTCTATTTGTTGTAGCGCAAAAAATATAATAATAAACCAAAGCACTTTTGATGGGTCCATAATTAAAATTAAAAATGCTCCAATAACCATTCCAATAATTGCTCCAAATACTGGAATCAAAGCTGTAAACGCAATTAGCACCCCAACCAATAATGCATATGGAATCTTTACAATACTAAGAACAACAAAGAACATGGTACCTAAAATAATAGCTTCTAAACATTGCCCTGCGATAAAACTAGAAAATATTTTATTTGCAAGTGATGCAATATGTTTTATTCGTGTATTCATTTCCTTTGTCAAATATGCTTCCATCACTTTTGATAAGTGTACGCCTAAAGTTTCTTTTTGCAACAGAATATATACGGAAAAAATCATTCCAATTCCAAAAGACGCAAAACCAGAAAGCACACTCTTTGCTGTTGAAATTGTAGAGTAGAACATAGATATTGCTCCATTTCTCAAAAATTCAATTGCTTGTTGCATGATTGCACCAAAGTCGATATCAATTTCTTCAATGAAACTTGTTATTTCAGGATAAGTAGCAAAAATATCGATTAAGTAAACTTCTACTTCTTGAAAGAACAATGGCACTTGGTGTTGTAGTATTCCAATTGTAGTGATTAACTCAGGAACTACTACCACCATTACCACAATCACTACTCCAAATATTAATGTTAATGCTGCTATCAAACTAATAACTCTTCTTATTTTAGAATTTTTAACTACTTTTAATTTCTCTTCAATTCCCTTCATAGGTACATTGATTACAAACGCAATCGCTGTTCCTAGCAAAAATGGTAGCATAATTCCAAACATGTTGCCAATTACATTCCATACAGCCAAATAATTGAATCCAACCACTGTCATAATTACTGTAAATACAATTAATGCTTTTAATCTCTTATAATTCCGATTATTCAATTCCATTTTTCCTCCATTTTATGTAATTAATGATTTTTTTGATTCTAATTTTCTCACGATTTTTACAGAATCAACTATGCATGTAAACATTCGTTTCCTCAGTATTAATTATACAGCAATTATTTAAATTATCAAGCATATCTCCTTTATGATTAATGATTACTAATATAAATTTAATAATACCTTCTACATTTTTTTGAATTTAAGCTATTTAAAACTATTTTTCATAGGACTAAATAAAGATGACTACCTTCTAAGTAGTCACCTTTATCATTATTTACACACTATATTAACAATTTTATTTGGAACATAAATTTCCTTAACAATCGTTCCTACTAGCTTATCTGCTGCCGCTTCTTTTCCCATGCGAATTGCATCTTCTTTTGCACAATCTAGTGGTACTGAAATTACAGTTTTTGTTTTTCCATTTACTTGAACTGCAATCTCTACAGCGTCATCTTTCATCGCTTCCTCATCACAGATTGGCCATTGTGTATGGAATACACTTCCTGTTTCGCCTAATTGCTCCCAAAGTTCTTCTCCTAAGTGAGGTGCAAATGGTGCAAGCAACACAACAAAAGTTTTTATTGTTTCTTTATCTAATCCGCCTTCTTTTTTGGATAATTCGATAAATTTATTATTATATTCCATAAAACCAGAGATTACTGTATTTAAGTTGAACTGTGTAAATCTTTGATTGATATCAAAAATCATTTTGTTTCTCAAACGAATCATCTCTTTTGATGGCTCCACATTTTTTTCAATCTGTTCTGTAACTAAATTCCAGAAACGATTTAAGAATCTAGATACCCCTTCAATTCCTCTATCATCCCATTCTGCATCCAAATCTGGCGGACCAACGAATAACTCATACATACGAAGTGCATCACAGCCATGATCTCTTACAAGATCATCTGGCGATACGACATTCCCTTTTGACTTACTCATTTTTATACCATTTTTACCATTAATCATTCCTTGGTTAAATAATTTTACAAAAGGTTCTTCAAATCCAACCACACCAATATCATATAAAAATTTAGTGTAGAAACGTGAATAAAGCAAATGAAGAACTGCATGCTCAACGCCTCCAATATACATATCTACTGGTAAGAATTGCTCTGCTTTTTCTTTTGAAACCAAATCATTTTCATTTTTGCTATCCACATAACGTAGAAAATACCAAGAAGACCCTGCCCATTGAGGCATCGTATTGGTTTCTCTCTTAGAAGGAGCACCACACTTTGGACAGGTACAATTTACCCATTCTTCGATATCTGCAAGTGGAGATTCTCCTGTTCCTGTAGGCTGATATGATTCTACTTCTGGAAGTTGAAGCGGTAATTCTTCTACAGGCACAGCAACATTACCACAATCTGGACAATGAATAATTGGAATCGGTTCACCCCAATATCTCTGTCTTGAAAATACCCAGTCTCTTAATTTATAATTTGTAGTTTTCTTTCCAAAACCTTTTTCTTCAATCATAACTGGAGCTTCTTTTTTCAACACAGAAGATTCCATGCCATTCCAGTCTCCAGAATTAATCATTGTACCAACTGCCTCTGTATAAGCCACTTGCATATCTTCAATTTCAATTCCATCTTTTGCTATTACTTGTACAATTGGAAGATCAAACTTCTTAGCAAATTCAAAATCTCTATCATCATGGGCAGGTACACACATAATTGCACCTGTTCCATAATCTGCAAGCACATAGTCTGCAATCCAAATTGGAGTCTTCTCGCCATTTAATGGATTAATTGCATAACTTCCAGTAAATACACCTGTTTTTTCTTTATCTTGCATACGATCAACATTGGAACGCATAGATGCATCAAATACATATTTTTCAACAGTTTCTCGCATTTCGTCAGTCGCTAATGTTTTTGCAAGCTCATGTTCTGGAGCTAATACCATAAAAGTTGCCCCATATAGGGTATCTGGTCTTGTTGTATAAACTGTAATAGAATTTTCTGTTCCATCAACTTTAAAATCCACTTCAGCTCCATATGATTTCCCAATCCAATCACTTTGCATCTTTTTTACTTTTTCAGGCCAATCCAATTTATCTAAATCACTTAATAAACGCTCTGCATATGCAGTAATCTTAAGCATCCATTGTCTTAAATTTTTCTTAGTAACCGTCTCTCCACAACGCTCACACTCACCATTTACTACTTCTTCGTTTGCTAATCCTGTTTTGCATGATGGACACCAGTTTATTGGAAACTCTTTTTCATAAGCAAGTCCCTCTTCAAACATTTTAACAAAGATCCATTGTGTCCACTTATAAAAACCTGGGTCCGTTGTGTTTACTTCCATATCCCAATCATAAATTGCAGCAATTTCACCAATCTGTTTTTTGATATTCGCTACATTTTCTGCAGTTGATTTTGCTGGATGAACTCCCATTTTAATCGCATAATTTTCCGCTGGTAGGCCAAATGCATCCCATCCCATTGGATGTATTACATAATGTCCCTTTAACATCTGATAACGACTCCAAACATCAGAAATTACATACCCTCTCCAATGCCCAACATGAAGTCCACTCCCTGATGGGTAAGGAAACATATCTAAACAATAATACTTTGGTTTTGTACCATCATTTACATTAATTGGATTTTCTTCCCATTTCTTGCGCCATTTTTGTTCCATTAAACTATGGTTATATGCTGCCATTCCTATCCTCCTAATAACCGTAACCTCTCAAGAGATTTTCCAGTTTCTATAAAGTTAACACTCTAATACGATACCATACATGAACTGAAAAATCCCGCTTCTCTATCGGAACAGAGATGCAGGATTTCCCTGTATTTCACTGGTTGTAAATGTAGCATATTTCCATGTTTCTGTCAAGTAATTGTTGTTTTCAAACTAGAATTCCATCATTATTTTTTGTTAACCTAATACAGATGATAAAATATTCGTAGCAAACACTAAAATACTAAATATTACGAAAGCACACGAGCCAAAGTTAAAAATCGCACTTTTAAATATCTGCGAAACACTTTTATCTACCATGGGAGGATGGGGTTTCTTTTTCAAAATTGTAACAATAAGTAATACAATTGTAGCTATTATCATCGTTATTACCATAAGACCAATCAATCCCATAACAATCCAAGCAACTAGATTGTCTTCATTTATTTCTCCTATAAGTATTACTGGAATCACTCCGCCAAACAGATTGATCAGTGCATGTAATAGTATTGAATATTGTAATTTGCCTGTACTATAATAAATACTTGCAAATATCATTCCTATTCCAGCTGCATAAAAAAATTGAAAGAAATTTCCATGGAATAATCCAAAGCTTATACCAGATAAAACAACACAGACTACTTCTCCGTAAGGACGCAATCGATCAATTATAATCTTTCTAAATATCCACTCTTCCATAATTGGAGCAACAATTACTGTTGTAAAAAACAACACGCCAAGATTTAGCGAATCAATCATCTCTTCAACTGGGTTTAACACTTGAATTCCAGATACTACTTGAAGAAGTAGCATTAGAATTTGTCCTATCATATTTCCTATGTATCCCATGCCAAAAGACATTACAATCCAAATAATCCAATTTTTAGCTGTTGGAATTTCCCTTCCTTTGGATGTTGATTTCGGTAATCGTTTTACTAAAAAATAAAAGATTGGAAATGCGATTCCGTACATAATTCCTACAGAGAGTAATGATGATATATTGTTGTCGAGCTCTAAACCCATTTGATCAATCACAATAATTCCTACAAGTGTGGAAAATAAGTAAATTAATAAAGAAAACATTGTTAAATTTAAAAATAAAAATGAAAAACGCTTGCGATCTGTCATGAAGACTCTCCTCTTTTTATGTCATTTATTGTTTAATGTAACATGTTCTTATTGTGCTGTCAAGGACCGTCAAATCAAAAACAAGGAGTACAATCATTGATATCAATGATCTACTCCTTGTTTCATAATAACTATTTAAACTTCCATTTTATCTAGTTTTGTAGCCCTTGCTTCCACTTCTTTCTTTTGAATATCACCAGGTGTTTGCTCATATCGAGAGAATTTGTATTCATAGATTCCAATACCTCCAGTCATGGACCGAAGATCTGTATTATATCCAAATAGCTCAGACATCGGGATCACTTGCTTTCCAGTACTATCTGAGTTCATACCTAATACACGTCCTCTTCTTCGATTCAAATCTCCCATTACATCACCTGTAAACTTATCAGGAACCGTAACTTTTAATGATACAATTGGCTCTAGCAGTACAGGGTTTGCTTCCATAAACCCTTTTTTAAATGCTAAAATTGCAGCTGTTTTAAATGCCATTTCCGAAGAATCTACTGGGTGATACGACCCATCTAGTAAAGTTGCCTTAATTCCTACAACTGGATACGCTGCCAAAGGTCCTTTTAAAACACTTTCTTGAACTCCTTTTTCAACTGCTGGGAAATAGTTTCTTGGCACTGCGCCACCAAAAACTTTTTCGTTAAATTCATAGATTTTTTCCATATCTTCTAATGGAGAAAATTCCATTTT
>CAYJKD010000056.1:0-6593 GCA_964370595.1 uncultured Lachnospiraceae bacterium | reverse complement strand
ACATCTCCATATTGTCCATGGCCACCTGATTGCTTCTTATATTTCCCTTGCACTTCTACTTTCTTTCTAATTGTTTCGCGGAAAGCAAATTTAGGCTTACTTAACTCTATTTCAACTTTATAACGAGATAATAGCTTACTTACTACTACTTCTAACTGTTGATCACCAATTCCATATAATAGTAATTGACGGTTTTCCGAATCATTAACTGCTTTTAATGTTAAATCTTCCTCCATTAACTTACTCAATGCACTTGATACTTTATCTTCATCTCCTTTAGTCACTGTCTTGTATCTCATATAGGTATAAGGTGTTGGAATATTTGGTTTATGATAGATAATCGGAGCACTTCGAACCGCTATGGTATCTCCTGTTTGCGTAATATTTAATTTAGCTACTGCTCCAATATCTCCTGATCTTAACTCTGATACTTCGATAGCGTCTTTTCCTCGAAGCAAATATAATTTTCCAACTTTTTCTTCACTATCCTTATTTACATTATAAATATTTGTATCTGGTTTCAACACACCGGTACAAACCTTTAATAGGGAATATTTTCCAATAAATGGATCTACAACTGTTTTAAATACACGAGCAGATAAAGAAACCTCATCATTGTATTTCGCTGTAAATCGTTCTCCTGTTGTTACATCTACACCAATGCATTCAAATTTATCTGGACTTGGAAAATATTTATCAATTGCTTGCAACAAGGTTACAAACCCTTGGCAGTTAATTCCAGATCCCATCATTACTGGAACGATATCTCCTTCTATAACATGTTCCCTCAGAGCTGTTGAGATTTCTTCTTGTGTGAATTCTTCTCCCATAAAATAGCGCTCCATATATTCTTCATTCGTTTCTGCAACTGCTTCTAAAAGCGCATCTCTTGCAATTTGTAGATTTTTTTGAGAATATTCAGGAATCTCACATTCTTCATAATCACTTAAATTTGTAAAACGACGCCCTGCCATTTTTACTACATTAACGTATCCTACAAATTTTTCATTTTCACGAATTGGCAACTGGAATGGTGCTACTTTTCTACCAAAACGTTTTTCTAATTTAATAACAAGTTCACGGTAACTAGCATTATCATCATCCATATTCGTAACAAAAATTATTCTTGGTAATTTATATTTTTCACATAAATCCCATGCTTTTTCTGTACCCACTTCAATTCCTGCTTTACAGTTTACAACAATGATTGCTGCATCTGCAACGCTGATTGCTTCTTCTACCTCTCCTACAAAATCAAAGTATCCAGGTGTATCAAGTAAATTAATTTTTAGGTTTTCTGATTCTCCCTTATACTCAATTGGTACTAAGGTTGTCGATATAGAGAATTGACGCTTAATTTCTTCCTTATCATAATCACTTATGGTATTTCCATCAACAATTTTCCCCATTCGCTTTGTAACACCTGTTACTAATGCTAAAGCCTCTGTAACTGTCGTCTTACCTGCACCTCCATGGCCAAGCAATACGACGTTCCGGATTTGTTTCGTTCCATAAACGTTCATATAATTCCCTCCTAATTTTGTCAATTTATTGAATTTAATAACCAAAACTTCAATATGATAATATTGTACTAAAAAAAATGATTTTTTTCAAGGTTTTTATATCATACGCACAAAGTTTTCTGTCATTTTAGTTACTGTTCACACGGTGCATTTATAAATGGGCAAAGATAACTGATTTTGATAAAAAACAGAGATTGGTTGCCCATTTATTCATGTAGGGCGTTCGCCCTATATGGAAAAGATAGTAAATACAGCTTAGTAAGCAAGCTTACACGCTTACTTTACTATCTTTTCCATGCACCGTGAACTGTAACTCATTTTATTCTTTTTCCACTTTAAAGCAATAAAGTATTGACATCTTCATCTTCATTCGATAGAATATGAGTATCTGTTTTTTTATAATATATTTAATTTAGCTATAGCAAATATCATAGAACTATACTTAGAGGAGAATCATTATGATTATAATTATGAAACCAAATGCTCAAGAACGAGCAATCAAAAAAATAACAGACCTTATTCAATCCAAAGGATTAGAGGTCCATTTGTCACATGGAAATCAGGTAACTATAATCGGAGTTGTTGGAGATAAATCATTATTGATAGATTCTAACATTGAAATTGCAGAAGGAGTTGATCGCATTGTCGCTGTTACAGAATCTTACAAACTTGCAAATAAAAAATTCCATCCTACGCCAAGTACAATTTATACATCTCACACATCAATCGGGCCAGATAATCTAACAATTATGGCCGGACCATGTGCTATTGAAAGTTCACAGCAATTATTAGATACTGCATTTGCAGTGAAAAAATCTGGAGCCACATTTTTACGAGGTGGTGCTTTTAAACCGCGTACCTCTCCATATTCTTTTCAAGGATTAGAAGTAGAAGGTTTAAAATATATGAAAGAAGCACGTGAAGCAACTGGTTTAAGTGTTGTATGTGAAGTTACAAGTGCTTCTGCAATTGACGAAGCGATTAAATATGTAGATATGCTTCAAATCGGAGCTAGAAATATGCAAAATTTTGAACTACTAAAAGAAGCTGGTCGTACTAAAGTTCCTGTATTACTCAAAAGAGGTTTAAGTGCTACCATTGATGAGTGGTTAAACGCTGCAGAATATGTTTTAGCAGAGGGAAATCCAAATGTGGTTTTATGTGAGCGAGGAATTCGAACTTTCGAAACTGCAACTAGGAATACCTTAGATCTCAGTGCAATTCCAGTACTTAGAAAAAAAACACATCTACCAATTATAGTAGATCCTAGTCATGCCACTGGAGTGCGTGATTATGTATCCCCACTTGCCAAAGCAGCAATTAGTGTTGGGGCAGATGGACTTATGATTGAAGTTCATCCAACTCCTGAAACTGCACTTTCTGATGGACCACAATCCTTAACATTTTCACAATTTGATGAGCTAACTCAAACACTCAGAAAATATGCTACATTAGAGGGAAGGAACTTTTAATATGAATATCACAACTATAGGTTTTATCGGCTTTGGATTGATTGGTGGATCGATTGCAAAAGCTATAAAGAAAAACCGATCTGATATTAATATCATGGCATATATGCGCTCTCGAGAAAAACTTGAGCTTGCAAAAAAAGAAGGTATGATCGATGTGATTTTAGATGGTGTTGACGAAACATTAAAAAAATGTGATGTAATTTTTTTATGTGCTCCAGTTGAATTTAACGCTGCCTACCTAAATCAAATCAAACCTTATCTTAAAGAAGGTGCTTTTATTACCGATGTTGGAAGTACAAAAATGGATATTCATAAGGCTGTTACATCTGCTGAGCTGGAGTCTTATTTTGTGGGTGGACACCCTATGGCTGGTTCAGAAAAAACTGGATGTGAGCATGCGACGGATCACCTCTTGGAGAATGCTTACTATATTATTACACCCACCAAGGATTCCTCAAAAGAACATATTGAAACCTTAACTTACATTGCTACACTCACTGGTTCAATTCCTGTTATAATGGACTGTGAAGAGCATGATCGAACCGTGGCTGGAATCAGCCATCTTCCGCATCTCATAGCCGCAAGTTTGGTTAATTTAGTAAAAAACAATGACGGAAAACAGCATTATATGAAACAGTTAGCAGCTGGAGGCTTTAAAGATATCACAAGGATTGCTTCATCTTCCCCAGAAATGTGGGAACAAATCTGTATGACAAACACTACAAATATTGCACTACTACTAAAACAATATATTGATGATCTCAGCTTAATTCTTGAAAACTTAAATCAGCATAATAGTCAAGAAATCAACCAATTATTTGTTTCATCTGGTACATATCGCAATACGATATCTGATCATTCTACGGGTTCCATTCGCCCTGAATATTCATTTAGTGTTGATATTGTTGATGAACCTGGTGCTATTTCAACACTTTCCGTTATATTAAGTGCACGTGGGATTAGTATGAGTAATATAGGAATCAATCACAATCGCATGTATGGAGAAGGCGCATTAAAAATTTCTTTTTATGACGAAGAATCTATGTTGCATGCCTGGGAACAACTTCGCAAATATAATTATGAATTAATCAAAGGAAAGTAGGAAAATTTTATGATCTTTACTAAAGTAAAATCACTTAAAGGAGAAATCACTGTCCCAGGAGATAAGTCCGTATCTCATCGTAGTGTTATGTTTGGCTCCATTGCAAAAGGTAAAACTGAAATCACTAATTTTTTACAAGGGGCTGATTGTCTATCTACTATAGCTTGTTTTGAAAAAATGGGAATTCTTATAGAAAATCATAAGGACACTGTTATTGTACATGGAAAAGGTATGATGGGACTAACAAAACCAACCTCTATTTTGGATTGTGGCAACAGCGGAACAACTACCCGCCTAATTTCTGGAATTTTAGCTGGACAATCATTTGATGTAACATTAACCGGAGATAGCTCTATTCAATCAAGACCAATGGGAAGAATCATTACTCCTCTTACAAAAATGGGAGCTAGCATAGACAGTATAAACAATAATGGGTGTGCACCACTCATGATCAAAGGTTCTACCCTAAATGGAATTCACTATAATTCTCCAGTCGCATCTGCTCAGGTAAAGTCTGCTATTTTATTAGCAGGCCTCTATGCAGATTCTCCCACTTCGGTAACCGAACCTTATGTATCAAGAAATCATTCAGAATGCATGCTATCTCATTTTGGAGCAACTGTAACTACTTCAAATACAACTGCAACAATTACTCCTACCAAAGAATTATTTGCAAATAAAATTGAGGTCCCTGGAGATATTTCTTCTGCAGCTTTTTTCATTGTTGCTGGCCTCATTACTCCAAATTCAGAAATTCTCATTAAAAATGTAGGAATCAATCCTACTCGTGATGGGATTATTCATGTTTGCAAACAAATGGGGGGCGATATTACTTTACTAAATATAAACAATGGTACAGGGGAACCTACTGCAGATATTTTAGTAAAAAGCTCTAATTTAAAAGCAATTTCCATTGAAGGAGCAATTATACCTACATTAATTGATGAACTTCCAATCATTGCTGCAATGGCTTGTTTTGCAGAAGGTACAACAATAATTAAAGATGCTGCTGAATTAAAAGTCAAAGAATCAAACCGAATTGATATCATGGTAAAAAATTTATCTTCCATGGGAGCTCATGTAATTGAAACAGATGATGGAATGATTATTACTGGTGGAGCACCTTTACACGGATGTGTAATCGATAGTAAACTTGATCATCGAATCGCTATGACCTTTGCAGTTCTAGGTTCATTGGCTGACGGAGAAACAAATATTTTAGGTGCTGATTGCGTAAACATATCTTATCCTACCTTTTATGAGGATTTCAACACATTAGTACAATAATAAATAAGCGTAGAATAAACCTTACAATAAAAAAAGAGAACGGATATCAATTTTTCTTCATCGATATCCGTTCTTAAACGACTGTGTCCATTGGACCATACCTCTCTTGTCTCTTATAATACATCCTTCTGTACTATATATTAAATTTTATCCTCTGCTTTCCTTTCCCAATTTTTCTAATTTTCAATTATTCCTGTTACTTTACTTGCAACTTGTCAATCATACTTTCTCGTCATACAATCAACCATGCTTTCTATTCCTATAACATTTCATCATTGGTTCTTTCAAGGTGCAGATTCTTTGTCCTATTGTTCCAACTTATCCTGTTTTTTTATTTAAATTACTCATAAAACTTTATTTCTTATTTCTGTGCTTACATTATCATATACTTAAAATCATATATTTATTTCTCATCATATATTTGTTATTTCATATCTAACATAATGCATGTCCCATATCTTCGATACATACATTTATCATATATTACTAAACTTCAATCAGTTTCTTCGTAGATTCTTATTTTAAGAATTTACTCTTTCGTATGCTCTTAAATTTTGAATATCTACAATTTCATATGTTTCCAAATTTTAAACATTTACGTTTTTGTATGTTCCTATATTTCAAACATTTACTTTTTCGTATGCTCTTGATCTATTAAACTTTTACGTTTTGTATGTTCCTATATTTCAAACAATTACGCTTTCATATGTTCCTGTGTTTCAAACATTTTAACTTTTGTATGATTATAATTTTCAAACGATTACATTCCTCCTGTTCCAATGATTCAAACATTTGTACTAGCACACGTCCTTAAATTTCAAACAACTATTTCTTCGTATGTTCTTAAATTTTAAACATTTATCCTTTCGTATGTTTAATTTTCACATATACTTCTTTTTATATGATGATCTAATGCTCGCTTTTTATTACTTTATTACTTTATTACTTTATTACTTATACTACCTATGGATAAGTGAAACGTTATTTATGCTTTTGGTGGACTGTACCTCCTTTTCTTAAATTTGTTTTGATTTCTTTTGATAAGTTAATGATAACACACCCACTTACCCTTGTCAACATTATATTCGTACTATTTTATTTTTTTATTTCTAATATTTGTTAATTAGTCTATATAGTTCTAATTATTCAGTTAATTTAATTTTTTTAAACAATAAAACAGAAAAAAAGTGCATATATTTATGCACCTTT
>CAYJKD010000055.1:0-13920 GCA_964370595.1 uncultured Lachnospiraceae bacterium | reverse complement strand
ATATAATTATAATTATTTCTGCTAGCCCAGAATACTTTTCAGGAGAATAAAATCAATGAACATAAAAGCTAAAACGAATAAAAACAAACTATGCCACAGATACCTTAGTATATTTCTTTGTATCATTTTGCTTCTATCTGGATGTAGTTATTCTGGATTGCCTATAGAATCTTTACCCGAAACCACATCAAATAATCCAGATTTTGATACACAGACAGCTTCTCAAAAAGAATTTGATGATTTACTGGATGATATCTTAAAATTGCAGTTAGAAACAGATCAGTTGAACTATCACTATTTAGTTAAAAATCCAAATTCTTTTAACCTTACAACACCATCTAATCCTTATCCTCTTATCACATTAGATTACTTGAAATCTCAATCTAATACATTAGATGAGCTCAAAAAACAGCTTAATTCCTTTGATAATCGTTTATTAAAGAAAGAGCAACTACTCTCTTTACAGATATTGAATTCTATATTAGAAACAGAATCCTTATCTAGGGGCTTAGAACTTTATTACCAACCGCTTGCACCTACAATTGGAGTGCAAGCACAACTTCCTATTTTGTTATCTGAATATCGCATAGAATCCATAAGTGATATCGAAAGCTATTTTACATTATTGTCAGAAATTGATACTTACTTTCAAGAATTACTCGATTGGGAAATTCTTCGTGCACAATCCGGTCTTGCACCAAATGATTTATACTTCAATCATTTAATTGAATCTTGTGAAAGTTATATTTTTCCTACTGAAGATAATTTTTTAAATGATAGCTTTAAAATGCGAATACAAATGATAGAAGAATTAAGTGCTGAACAACAAACTTTGTATACGGAAGCTCATGCTAATTTGATTTCTTCTGACTTTATACCCGCTTACCAGTTATTAGTAACTGGGTTAACTGAGCTAAAGGGAAGTGGGACTAATACACTTGGTTTATCTGGTTTTCCTCAAGGAAAAGAATACTATGAATATCTTGTCTTATCAGGAACAGGGACTTCTTATCATACAGTAGATGAGTTATTAGCTGCTATGGAGACACAGTTAAATGATGATCTCCTTCATGTTTCTGCAATTACACAGGAATATCCTGATCTTATAGCCGACATGTATGATTATGAATTTAGACAGTCTGAATTCACAGCTATGGTCGATGAGTTAAAATTCATTATCCAAAAAGATTTTCCTACACTTACTCAAACATCAGAAATATTAAAAGAAGTTCCAAATGGGTTACAACTCTCTCTCAGCCCAGCATTTTATTTAACTCCTCCTATTGATGACAGCAATAATAATACGGTATATATGAATACACATGAGAGATTTAACGCTTCGAATCACTATATTACACTTGCACATGAAAGCTATCCTGGTCATCTCTATCAAACGGTATACTTTCGAAATAGTGGCGCACATCCGATTCGCCAATTATTTGCAAATACAGGATATCAAGAAGGATGGGCTACTTATGCTGAATACTATATCTATACTGCAGATAACGGACTTGATCCTAAATTGGGAGAACTTCTTGCTGCAAACGCTGTTGCATCATTAGGACTACAAGCTTGTTTAGACGTGTATATCAACTATCTCGGTTGGGATAAAGAGCAAGTTCAAACTTATTTGAGTACTTCCTATAACAACTCGGAAGCGTTAGCAAATCTAGTTTACCAAACAATGATTGAAGCTCCAGGGAACTATTTGAATTACTATGTTGGATATATGGAAATTCAAGATATGCGAGAAAATGCAGAACTTACTTTAAAAGATTCTTTTGAACTAAAAGAATTTCACCGTTTTCTATTAGATGTTGGTCCTGCTCCATTTGATGTAATTAATAATGAATTTGAGACTTGGTTAGCAACTCAATAAAAATTAGAGAGAACATTGTCCGTATACTATGTTCTCTCTTTTTCTATTCTAAGCACTCTTCCATCAACGTTGTTAAAAATGATTTTACATAATCATTAGAATCTATTACATCTAATACGTCTGAATTGTAAAGATTACTTTCTATCATATCACCTTGCACCTCGAAATTCACATCATTCCTCACACTTATTGTCCCTTCTGTAGTGAAAGGAACAATACCTTCTCCTTTTCCATCTGTTTCTCCTAATACCCATCGAATAAACAGTTTTGCTGTATTAATATTTGGGGCATTATTTAAAATAGAAATGGTATTTTCTGAATAAACCCCATCCCAAGGCTCTATACCATATGCAGGTGCAATATTCATTCCAATTTCATTTTTTCTTATTTTACTAGATATCATAAATCCGACCATTGGACTCTCATCTTCCGTATTACTTATCATAGCAACTACCTCATTCGAGCTAGTTGTTAGTTTTATATCATTTTTAAATAATCTTTCCAAGAAAATTTCTCCTGCTCGATCTGATTCAGCAAGTTCTACACCATAATAATTGTAGTATGCTTGTGCCATTATCTCATGATTATTTAAAATTGCACTTACTAAACCATATGTTGGATAAGAACTCAAAGGGTTTTTCATACATATTTTCCCTTTCCATTCCTCTTGAGTTAATTCCCACCAATTCTGTATCGGTGAAGTTTCAAATATTTCTGTATTATAAAATAATTGTTCTGCTTCCCCTACAAATGCTAATAAACCATTCCCTTCTTCCTCCTTTAATGAATGCTTCATATCGTATGGAACATATTTATGGATGATACCATTATTATATAATTCAGCTGTTAAACTTCCATCATCATCAGAAGAAACAATGATATCACAAAATGCGTAATCTGTTTTCTTCATCATCTCAACCAAATCAAATGCTCGAATATCATGTAGTTCTACTGTAAGACCTGGATATTGCTTTTCAAAAGAATCCTTCACATCATACATTCGGGTTGTGGTTGAATATATAACAAGGGTATCTTCTTCTAAAGCGAGCGCATACAATTCTTCTGGTGTTTTTGTATCCATTAATTCTGCCTGTTCTAACCAATCATTATAAGAGTTCGAGGAACAGCCTATTGTAAAACATATTATACTTATTACGAAAAACCAATAATACTTATTTTTTATATTCTCCAATTTCCCCGATCTCCTCTATCATCATAGTTAGTTCATTTAATTTATATCGTTGAAACCCTTGTATGTATCGTTCCCAATCCGCTTCGTTATTTGGATCTTCCTCTCCAATAATAAATGAATACATCCATGTTTTGGTATAGCTAGTCAACCTCTCAAAATTTTCCATATCCTTTGGGTAAATCGTATACTTAATTGGCTTCAAATAATTATTTGTTAGATAAGGCTCGTATGCATGATAAACTCTAGCTTGCATTGATTCACTACTATTTACTGGAAATCCTTTCCAAGAAATAGTATCTGTATATGTAGGATTCGCAATAAAAGGTCCTACTACTAATTCTTTATCAACACTCTTATCCATGTTTGGTTGATTATTAATCACAATTTTTGCAAGTTCTCCTAAAAAACTAATATCTCCATCACTTGCATAGTTCCAATCCGTTCCAACTTTTCCATAATGGCCAGCTAAATACGCCCCTTCACTACACATTAAATCTAATAATGAAAATGTTTCTTCAATATATTTACTTGATGATAAAATTACACCTCCTACTCTAGGCATCTGTGGATTCCTTGGTACATAACCTGAAAAATTTTCACTCCTTAGTGGTAATAATACTGTATAATAACTAGAAATTTGGGGTGTTTTTTCAAACAGTATATCTGCGATTTCTTTTGCTGTAAATAAACCTACTAAATTACGCTCATCGTTACTCAAGCCTTTTAATTCGTCGATAGAATACGTAAAATTTTCTTTAACAATCAACCCTTCTTCGTATAAATTCCTACAATAGATCAAACCATCTCTCCACCCTTGTGTTTGAGGTGGATAATATATTTGGTTATCTTCGTCTATCGCAAAGTAGAAGTTATTTGCATCGCACATAGTAAAGCTATTCATAATAAAGTTAATTGTAAAGGTACTATATGAATCTGGGCTTCCAACCACATAGGCTTTCTCTGGAAATTCTTTTTGGAACGCTTTTAAAACATCGACAAATTCCTCTGTCGTCTCTGGGATTGAATAATCAATCTCTTCTAACCAATCTTGATTAATCCATGCTGCTTGTGAAAATATAGATGATTTCGAATATTCAAGTGCAGGCATATAATAAACATTTCCATCATATGATTGGATTGCTCGATATAGATCATACTCTTCAAAAGATTCTATTGTATCCTTCAAATAAATCGATTTTAATCGGATTAGCTCATTTAAATTGTAGAAATATCCATTTTCTGTATAATAATTCATTTGTGGTTCACTTAATTGTGAGCTCTCTGTAAAAAGTATTGCATCTATGTTAGATTCATTGTCTGAAATCATCAATCGAATGTATTCATTGGTATAAGAATCTGAAATAGGAACGATCTCAATTGTATACCCACTTTGTTCTTCCAACCACTGCTTATAATATTCAATCGTATTTTCTTGTCTTGCATCACCAAATGCAATTGCTACTTTCAATGTTATTTTATCATTTTGATGAATATCAGCTCCCGTACATGAAGTTAGCAAGAACAATATCAAAATAATCATCAAAATTTTTCTTGTTTTTTTCACTGCTCTTCTTACCTTCTTTCCTACTTTGGAAAACTATATATCTATGATTATTATACGAGATATAACACTGCATTTCAATCTTTAATCTTGCATAAAAATGTGAATAGTGATACATTAGAATACAAGGTGTACCCATACACCGATATGTAAATAAAACTATCTGCCATACTTATAGGGGGGTTCTATGTACAAAGTGTATGTTGTTGAAAATGATCCTATTATATTAGATGAAATTGTATCTTCCATCCCTTGGAAGGATAATGGGTTTGAAGTTATCGGTTGGAATACATCTCCTAAAGTTGCTATTTCACAAATTCAAAACTTGAAACCACATGTAATCATGAGTGATTTAAAAATGCCCATTATGGATGGCGTTGAAATGTTTGAAAATCTTGAACGCATTGGTTTTACTTGCAAATACATTATGTTAAGCGCTTTTGCTAATTTTGAAGATTCTAGAAGGTTTTTTCGAATTGGAGGATTTGACTACCTCCTTAAACCCTTACAGCACGAAGAAGTTCAGCTTGTATTAGAAAAAATATTCCTAGAACTATCAAAAAGCACGCGCAGAAATGATTTAGATATTGATAATATCAACCCTGCATTTTCCGACCTTGTTCAATATATTAGCCAAAACTTCCAATCAAAACATACCCTAGATTCTCTAGGGGAACGTTTTTGTTTGAATCCCAATTACATCTGCAGTTTATTTTCAAAACATTATAACACAACATTAACTAGATACCTCACGCAAATCCGAATGAACCATGCACTGCATATGATGCAAACGACTAAAAAAGCCTATAAAGAAATTGCTGTTGACTGTGGTTATTTAGATTACTATTATTTTTGTAAAGTATTTAAAGTATTTTATGGAAAATCTCCATCTAATTATTTAAAAAACAAAAAGGATATTTCATATGGCTCATAATAAAATACGCAATAAACTATCTTCCGCTTTTTTTATTCTATGCGCTTTGATTCTTATAAGTTGGTCCATTTATCATGTATGGTTTTATAACAATATGAAATCCACACATCAAACCTATATCACTCAAATATCCAATACTATTATTAGTGAATTACAACAAACCTTTTTGGAGATGGAATATGCTGCTATTTCTCTTTCTTCTGAAAGCACAGTACAAGATTTGATGTACGAAGAAAATTCTATTGAAACTTATAAGAAAGTAAGTCATGTTACCACTACATTAAATACCCTTTACCCAAATGATTATTTAGTAAATGACATATTGCTTTATACCAAGGATTCTCAATATTATCGACTCCGAGGTGAAATCGGTAATACCTCTGCTCGTCGCTTAGGTATTATAATCCATTCAGATAAAGATATTTCCTATTGTGTTACCACCCTAGGTGGTATTGAATATCTCGCATATATAACCTCTGTATTTCAATCAAACACCTATTCTGGTAACATTGTATTTTTAATACAATTAGACAAACTAGAAGAACAGTTTCAAGAGCGGAATTTAATTGGATCTATTGATATATTACTAACTGCTGATGACCAAATCATTACCTCTAATATGGATACAACGCTTCTTCCTGAATTAAATTTATATTTACAGTCCACCTATTCATATTTAATGGAAGATATCGGCTACACACCATTTCAGCTAATCGTTGCTGATAATGGAGATTTTTTGCATTCCTCTCTTTCGCTGTTTTTAATCATAACTACAATATCGATTTTACTGCTTCTTACCTTATTGGTCTTATTTTCAAAAAATTTGTATCAAAAATTCATCAATCCCATGTTGCATGTTATAGAAAATACAAAACAAATTCAAGTAGGCAATTACTTTCAACTAATTTCTCTTACTGGTGCACCTGAAGTTGATGAATTAATCAATCAAATTAATATTATGATTCAAACGGTAGAAGAACGAAGTGTTTCTTTTTATAAAATGCAATTTCGTGTAAAAGATGCAGAAATCCAACATCAAAAAGCAACCATTTCCTTCTTAACCAAACAAATTAATACACATTTTATGCTAAATTCGCTGAATGTAATTAAACGATTAAATGATCTCGGGCAATATAAGCATGCACAAGAAGTTTGTAATGGCTTATCCTATATATTAAGGTATGCCAATGGTTCTGAACCTTACGTTGATGCTCTAGACGAAATTCAAGTATTAGAAAAATACGTTCGGATTATGCATATTCGATATCATGAATGTTTTGAGTGGGAATTTGAAACAGAAGAAGAAATTGACAGCATCTACCTTCCTCGTATGATTCTACAACCCCTTGTAGAAAATGCAATCATCCATGGAATTGCACCGAAGAGAACAGGTTTTCTACAAATAAAATTTCAAATCATAGAGGATAATGTTATAATTCAAATCATAGATAACGGAATTGGAATGGAACCTCATGAATTACTTGATTTAAACTATCATATTGATAATTGTGAACAATTAGAATTCCATGAAATGGGAATTGAGCACATTGCCATTCCAAATATTCAAAAACGAATTGTTGGTAGCTTTGGCAAAGAGTATGGACTTACTGTTAACTCAGAACCAAATAACGGAACTACAATTACAATGCGCTTACCACTTTTATTGCAATAATATTTTATAACTACTTTAATAGCATCCTGTGTTCGACACTTGTGAGATGATAAAACTCTGTATCCCTTGATATATCAAAGGGCATATGGAGTTTTTTTGTTGTAAAAAATGTTGTATATGAGAACTGTGTCTTAAAATAATACAACTTCATATTAATATTATCCATTCTTTTTTTCACTCTGCTTTAGTAGTATTAATTTCAAAGCGACATTGTTTTTATGATGTGATTATACATACCATGTAGGAGGTGTAATAATTGATAACATATGCAAGTGTAAGTGAACATGGTAACAGAAAGGTAAATGAAGATTCTGTTCTTACCTGTACCAATGGTTCTGAATGCTTATTTGTTCTTTGTGACGGATTAGGTGGCCATGGGGGTGGTGAAATTGCCAGTGCATTAACAGTGGAACAATCAAAAAAAGTATTTGAAAACTCTACAGATCCAGGATTAGTTCTAGCAGAGTCTATCACAAAAGCTAACAAAGCTCTCCTAGACCTTCAAATGCAACACAACAAACCGAATGCTTATAAAACAACCATTACCATGCTTCGAATCAATGAAACCTTATTCGAGATGGCGCATTGTGGGGATAGTCGGATCTATACTTTCCACAAACATAAGTTATTAGAGCGCACCTTCGATCATAGTGTCCCTCAGATGCTTTATGCCCAAGGTGAAATTAGCGAAAAACAAATTCGTTTCCACGAGGATCGTAACCGTCTAATCCGCGTATTGGGAATTGACGAAACTGCTAAGTTTATCCAAACCCAACCGATGAGCGCACAAAAAGGAATGAGCTTCTTGATGTGTAGTGATGGATTTTGGGAATGGATTGTAGAAAAAGATATGATAAAAACTTTAAAATCTAGTAAAACACCTGATGCTTGGTTAGCGCAAATGCTTTCCATCGTTAAGAAAAATGGACAAAACCAAGATATGGATAATATATCTGCAATTGCTGTTTTTATTCGATAAGCAAATTAAGAAAGGAGGAATCACATGGCTGTAATCCGTTGTGAACATGGACATTTCTTTGATAATGAGAAATTTGATAACTGCCCACACTGTGAAGCACCTCCTAAAGTAGGTCGCCTGCACAATGATGATTTAACCCAATACAAAACCACACCGTCCCAAGTGTTTTCAAGTCAAATGCAAATCCAATTAAGCAATGTTGTAGGCGATGAGGATAAAACCGTACGTCTCTATCAAGAGAGTATTGGAATTGACCCCACTGTGGCTTGGCTTGTTTGTACAGAGGGACCTGAACGTGGTCGCTCTTACCCTCTACACGTAGGACGAAACTTCATTGGAAGAGCATTAACCATGGATATCAGCATGACTGATGATGAGATGGTAAGTCGAGAAAACCATTGCTCTATCGTGTTCGATCCTAATTCGATTCAGTACTTTTTAGCTAGAGGAAATGGAGCCATTGTCCTTGTAAATCAAGAACCTGTTTCAAAAAGCATTCGATTACAAGGTGATGAATTGATTGCAATCGGATCTTCTCTGTTTGTCTTCATTCCCTTCTGTAAGGAGGGTCGACTATGGTAGGTAATGTAAAAAAAATAGTAACCGCTTCCCTATTGCTATTATCAATGATGACACCTTTAATAACTCCTATTACTATCTATGCAGATTCTCAAGAGCGAGTAGAACAAATACGAGGAGAATTACCAATCGTAGAAGCTTATTTCTATGATGATTCTGAATCTACAATTTCAGCCATCATGGACCAAATACCTCTCACACTAAAAGAGGTTCGTAGCCCTAGTGCCACAGATTCTTCACACTATTATTTCTTAATAGATGTTTCAACTTCTATCAGTGAATACCAGATAGATGCCTTAAAAGATGGAATGAACCAGTTTCTTACGAGTAAAAAACCCAATGATTCCATCAGTATCATAACCTTCGGAGAAGAAATCAACCTTCTCGTAAATGATGAATCCAATCCACAATCAATACAAACTATATTAGAGACCATCTCTCCTACGGAAGGAGGAACCGTTCTCTTTGATGCTTTAGCCTATACTACTGAACTTGCAGATATTAGTGAGCTCGCTCTAAAGCGAAAACTTCTATTTGTTTTTACTGATTCTGTTGACTATAACCTAGGTGGTTATACAGATGATGAAGTAAAATCCCTTCTCACTGAAGGAGGCCTTCCGCTCTATGCCTTTGGATTTGACCACGGAAGTAAAGAAAACCTAGATAATCTAGGCGCTCTTTCTAGATCTTCTGGAGGAGTCATATCTATTGTAAACGCCGATAACTTAGCATCTAGCATTGTTAATATCTTAGCTATGATAAATGAAGATGTTAAAATAGCTACATTTGAAAAGCATGATAACATCATTCCATCAGCGCCTACTACTATCGAATTTAAACTAGGAGAAGAATCCATTGAATATATTACCCGATTCAAATATTCCATACCTGATGAAATTTCTCCAGAATTAATACATATTACCCAAGATGGTAATCAAACCATAACATTACAGTTTTCAGAACCTGTAAGAGGCGCTGAAGATGAAGCTAATTATCATATTACGATTAATGACTCAACTATTCCTGTTAGTCATGCATCTTACAATGAACCAAGTAATACGGTAACTCTTACTCTATTAGACGTGACCGATGGTGGGTTATTAACTGTTGCCTTAAATGACATTACTGATATTTCCCAAGAAAACAACCCTGTAACAAACCATATATCCATAGACTTTTTTTTATCTGAACCAGAGACCTCTGAAGAGGATTCCGAGGATATTGAATCTGGAACTCCTTTGGCTGCATGGTTATTCTTAGGATTTATTGCTCTTATCATTATTATTGTTGTCCTTGTTAACCTTTCTAAAAAGCAAAAAGCATTAAGTAATCAAAATATAGATTCACAGCCACCTAAGGATGAGCGATTGCCTAATACTTACACAACTGATCAAGGATTTCAAAATGATCAAGTCCATTTTCTACAGCCTATAGGAAGAACCGTTACCTTTGATGTGTCTTCTGCTAATGGGAAAGGAAAACGCATTTCACTACAGATGAGTAAATCTCTATTTGTAGGGCGTAGTGATATCTGCGATATTGTTTTTGACGATCCACAAATGAGTCGACAACATTTTGTAATTGAAGAACTAAATGATGGATTTGCTATCTCAAATCTAAGTCAAGGTGGAGCAACCTTCTTAAATGGTGTTCCCATTCAAAATAAGCGCCCTTTAAAAAATGGCGATGTAATTGAAGCTGCTTCACAAAAATTAGTGTTTCGCCAATAAATCAACAATAGGGAGGACGATACAATGTTAGACTTTTGTCCGAATTGCTTTCAAACTGAGTTTTTAGGTAAATGTTCTTCTTGCGGATATTTACACATTTCCAATGCAGGAATGGATCAGGTTCTTCCTGCTGGAACTATCCTAGGTGGTACCTACCTCGTCGGCCGTGTTTTAGGCGCTGGCGGATTTGGAATTACCTATATAGCAAAAAATATGATTACAGGACAGATTGTTGCTATCAAGGAATATATGCCAACCATCCACGCAACTCGTGCATCTGATGGTAAGACGGTAATCCCTGTTAGTTCTGGAGATCGACAACTGCTAGAACAGGGTGTGGAATCCTTCAACAAAGAGGCTATAACCCTTAAAAATTTTATTGGAAATCCTCATATTGTGCAAGTATACGATAGCTTTATAGAAAATTCCACCTCTTACTTCTCTATGGAATACCTAGATGGAATCACATTGGGAGGGCTGTTTCGTGCAAGTGATCACAAAATCCCTTTGGCTACTGCCTTAGAAGTACTTACTGTCACTTCTAACACACTGAAGTCCATTCATGATAAGGGTATGCTCCACCGAGATGTTAGTCCTGACAATATCTACATCACAAGGAAGGGCGAGGTGAAACTCATTGACTTTGGTGCTACAAGATTCTTTGTTGGCGAAAAAAGCCGAAGTTTATCCGTTGTCCTCAAGGCTGGATTTGCACCTCCTGAACAGTACTCTTCCAAAGGGAACCAAGGTCCATGGACAGATCTTTATGCCCTTTGTGCTACATTTTATACCATAGTAGTTGGTAATCGACTAGCTGATGCCCCTGATCGAATGGCTGGAACTCCTATTGATCATTTATCCAAACATGGTGTTCCCAATCACATTGCAAATTCCATTGAACGTGGATTAGCCCTTGATTTTCGCCAACGCTATCAAAACATGGAACAATTTCTAAAAGAGATTCAAAATAATCAAGTACCTTCACAACCTACAACATCACAAACTAGCTCCACCGATATCCCTTCACGTTCTGCTGAGAACAAAGGTGTTCCCTATGTGATGTTAATCCGAACAAATAACACATCCGATCGTTGGCTTCTACCTAAAAATATGCCTTTGATCATCGGTCGTTCCAATGAAAAATGTAACATTGTCTTAGATAATATTAATGTTAGTCGTGTTCATTGCGAGATTCGTTATGATGAAAATTCTGCATTATTTTATCTTAAAGATTTATCTACTAATGGTACATTTGTTGCTGGAGGAAGGCTTAACAAAGGGCAATATCACCCATTAAAAGCTGGAGAAACATTTTATGTGTTAGACAAGGAATGTACTTTGGAAGTTGGGCTTTGCTAGTAAAAAAGAGATGGAGGGGTTACCTAAATGGGATTTTTCTCTAAGAAAAAGAAGACAATCATAGATATAGATACCGATGTAGACAATACACCTACGATTAAAATTGCTAATGCTATGGAATACAAGATTGATACTGCTATGTCCATGCACATCGGTACGCGAAACTACCAACAAGATGCTGCGTATGTCACTGATCCTATCCGAGAGTATGGGAATGCATTTGCGGTTTTGTGTGATGGAATGGGCGGTTTGGAACATGGTGAACTAGCAAGTTCTGATGTGGTTGAATTTTTTGCTAATGCACTTTCTAATATCAGTGCTGATGACAATATTCCTGCCTTCTATCAAGCCGCTGTAGAACATGCTAATGATATCATCAAAGAACGCTATGTGGACAAAGGAATGCAAGTGGGTACTACCCTAGTGAGTATATTTATTACAAAAAATCAATTATATTGGGCATCTGTCGGAGATAGTCGTATCTACATCATACGAAATAAAGAAATTGCATGCCTAACCAATGATCATAACTACGGTTATCGGTTAAAAGAATTTGTAGAGCAAGGAATTATGACACAGGAAGAAGCTGATTCTGATCCAAATCGTGAAGCTTTGATTAGCTATATAGGTGCACCAGAGCTAGAAGTTATCGATATCTCTCGCAATGGATTCCTACTAGAGTATGGAGATTTGATTCTTTTATGCAGTGATGGACTCACAAAGATTTTATCAAAAGAAGAAATATTGCAACAGGTTTCTATCCATCCTGATAATCTTTCAGAGAGCGCACATCGTTTAATCGTGGCATCTATGGATAGCCATATGGGATCACAAGATAATACTTCAGTTATTTTAGTTCGGCACTTTAACAATATGGACCCTACCACTCACTCAAGTAGAGAAAAAACAGTGAAGTAATCATGTAAATTTGCTTTTTAAGCTGAATTTTCCCATTTGTAAATGCAGTGTGAGTAGTAGCATAAAAGTTTGCAGGGAGGGCTATTTATGAAACAATTCTGTAGTATCATACTTTTCGTATTATTATTATCATCACTTACCAGTTGCCAATCAATTGAACCTTTTTTATCTGCCTTAGAGTCAGAACTCCAAGAAGCTAATGCTACAGAAGAAGATAACGATGAGGTAGCAGTTGAACTAGATGAAGAAACAGAACTCGTTGAGGAAATAGAAACAGAAGAGGAAATAGAAGAATTTGAACCTGATATGGTACTATTTGATCAAGAAAATGCAGATAACAATGTATTTGTTACCTACCAAGAGGATGGTGTCCATGTACAATTTGAAGGACATAACTATTATGGCAATGGATATGCCTTTTTGCCTGATACTGATATTTTAAGAGGAGAAGCAGAGTATTGGTCCGATGGATGGGAAGAAGGGGAAGAAAAAGGAATTACTTTTTACAATAGCGGAGATAACATTATTGCAAAAGATATTGCTGATGAAGAGTGGGAAAACGATGTTACATATATGAGAAGTAACAGTACAATGCAAAACCTTTCCCAATTGATACATGGCATCGAGGGGCAAGAGCAGCAGTGGCAAGCAGAGTATGTTTCTACTTATGAATATTATAGCGAAACCTTTACCGAATATGATAATCCTCAAACTACAATGACTACCACTTATGCAAACAATATGTTATCTGTACAATTTCATACCAATGAAGATATCTATGTCCTAAATGGAACTTCTGCAACCATAGAAGGTGATTTCTCATTTGATGGCTTTCTACCTATTCCTGGTGGTAATGGAGAAACTTATGCAATGGAACTTCGAATACATCCAGAACATAATCTCATACTTGTACATATTCGTGTTTTCGATGACTATTCTGTGTCTTGTATCTTTCGCTTAGTTGGAGAAGCACCTGTAACGATGGGAGATGTGGAGACCGAAGATGTAGACTCAGAAGTAATGACTGGAACACCAGAGCCAATTCCTGTAACAGACCTTACCATTATTCCTCCTGATGAATGGGAGTATCCCTCTAATATCCCGTGGCTACAATGGG
>CAYJKD010000054.1:0-14012 GCA_964370595.1 uncultured Lachnospiraceae bacterium | reverse complement strand
GGCGAACGCCCTACATGAATAAATGGGCAACCAATCTCTGTTTTTTATCAAAATCCGGTATCTTTGCCCATTTATGAATGCACCCTGTGAACAGTAACCTTTAGTTACACTTTACGCCTCGTTTTACAAAGCCGCCTTGCTTTTCCCATGCAACTTTTTCATCTAAAACAATCGCTTTTCCTCGTAGAAAAACATCCACTGCTTTCCCTTTTCCTTCAACACCTTCAAAAGGAGAATATCCAGCTTTCGATTCTTGTGTTTTTCCTTCTATTTTATATTCTTTATCAGGATCCCATACAACTAAATCTGCATCGCTACCTTTTCTAATACATCCCTTGTTTGGGTACATTCCATACAATTTTGCAGGATTTTCAGAAAGCAATTTGATAAATTGTTGAATGGATATCTTATTCCCACCTACTCCAAAATGATAGAGTAATTGAGGTCTTGTTTCCACACCAGGCATTCCATTTGGCACTTTTGTAAAATCATTTGCACCAACTGATTTTTGTTCCATCGTAAAACTACAATGATCCGTAGCAATCGTATAGATTTGATCATTTTTCATTGCATTCCAAAGTGTATCTTGATCTTCTTCCTTGCGAAGAGGTGGAGAACAAATATATCCTATTCCATCTTTTAACCCATACAAAGAATCATCTAGCAAAAGATATTGTGGACACGTTTCTATATACACTTCCTGTCCATTTTTTCTCGCTCTAATAATTTCGTCATAACCTAACTTTGTACTTAAGTGTACTACAATAACTGGAGCATCCGCTGCTTTTGCCAAAACTAGCAATCGATGAACTGCTTCTGACTCTGCATAATCAGGTCTTGTAATTGGATGATACATCGCATTAAGATTTCCACTTTTTTTCACTTCATCAACCAATCCATTTATCAGTCCCATATTTTCGCAGTGAATCCCTGTAATTCCACCCACCTCTTTTAACGCTTTTAGCACTTCATAAATATTTTGATCATTTAAAACCATAGCTGGGTAAGTCATATATAGTTTAAACGAAGTAATACCACAATCAATCATCTCTTGCAATTCGCCTTTTACGTCTTCATTCCAATCCGAGATTGCCATATGAAATCCATAGTCACAAGATGCTCGTCCTTGCGACTTCTTCTTCCAATTTTCTAATCCTTCTTTTAGACTCTCTCCACGGTTTTGCGTTGCAAAATCAACAATTGTCGTTGTTCCACCTAAAATAGCTGCTTTCGTGCCAGATTCAAAATCATCAGCGGTAACCGTACCACCTACTTCTAAGTCAAAATGGGTATGGGCATCAATAAAACCTGGAAATATATATTTTCCAGATACATCTTTAACCTGAATATCTTCCGAGATTTCACTAATTCCATCTTCCACTTTCATAATTTTTCCTGTAGTATCACAAAACAAAATATCTTTTTTTTCCACGCCAAACTCTGAAACAATATGTCCACCTTTTAATAATGTCTTCATAAACTCCTCCTAGTGTACAAATCTTACTAATTAGAACCGAGACTTATATTACATTAGCCTCGGTTCTATTTCTATTATAGTACTAACCACGAATCGCTTTCACATACATGATCCATAACTTTTCTAAGAGTTTCAGGAATATTGCTGTCTGTACCAGATTTCCAATTTTTCACTTCTCCTAAATAGCGTACAATGTATGCTTTTTCTTCCACAGAAGTAATTGTAAATCCATCATTTGAACTATCCATCAAATCTTTTTCGTTTGCGAATAAAGTAAACTTGTGAAGATATGGTGCACTGTCATATGGACAGAAACTCTTACAGTTTCCACATTCATTACACATATAGTCTACGTGTAAAATTTGATGTTGCTCTACTCCATCAACTACAACGCTTACATTTGCACGGTTCGGGCAAACTTCAACACAGTTTTCACAAACAGTTGCACATGATAAACAGCGATTGATTGCTGAATCATCTCCGTCTTTTACCAGTGGTCCCCTTCTATCATAAATCTCTTCTAATGTTGAATTTTCTTTATAATCAACAAATAACGTTTTGCCTGATATTGCTTCTGCCGCTTTCTTAGCATCTGCAATTCCTTGGACTACTGTTAATGGGCCAGATTTTCCATCACCTACAAGATACACACCTGATACCGATGTTTCTAATGTCTCTTGATTTAATTTTGGAATTCCACGCTCATTTACATTAATTCCAAGAGATTCATAGAATTCTGTTGGAACTTGCTCTCCTACTGCGGCAATCATTGTATCTGCGTCTACATAAGTAGTTTCACCTGTTTTAGAAACGCCTCTTCTTCCACTTGCATCCATTGCATCTAACTGCATCACATCACAAAGTAACTTATTTCCTTCTAGGCGAATTGGAGCTAGTAATTCTTTTAATTCAACACCATCTTCTAATGCTAATACTAATTCTTCTTCATCTGCAGGCATATAGCGCTTTGTTCTACGATAGACGATTGAAACCTTATCAACCCCTTTGTTTTTCTTTGCTGCTCTTGCTGTATCCATTGCAGTATTTCCTGCACCGATTACAACAACATGTTTTCCTAATTCAAGATTTCCTTCTGTACGATTGTAATCTTCTAGGAATGAAATAGCATTTAATACATTTGCATTTTCTACGGTAATATTACCTTGTTTGTAAGCACCTACTGCTAATACAACATAATCATTTTCCTTCTTCAATGCTTCAAGATCAGTTATTTCTTTATTCAATACAACAGTAGCACCATATGCTTGAATTAACTGCTCATCTGCTTCAATGGATGTTCTTGGGATACGGAATTCAGGTATAACGTGACGAACAACTCCACCAAGGTTTGCACGTTTTTCATATAGGGTTACCTCATGTCCAGCTCTGCTCAAGAAGAATGTAGCTGCCATACCTGCTGGTCCACCACCAACAACTGCAACTTTTTTGCCTGTAGATGCTGATTTCTCTTTTAATTCTTTCATTAAAGTTTCAAATCCGCCATTGGCAGCTTCTAATTTCGCATCACGAATTCCGATTGGATCTTCATAAAAGTTTCTTGAACATTTAGACATACACTCATGATTACAAATTGTTCCTGTAATAAATGGAAGTGGATTCTTTTCTGTTATGATCGCTAAAGCTTCCGTGTACTTCTTCTGTCCTACAAGTTCAAGATATGGTGTGATATCTTGATGTATTGGACATCCTTCCTTACACGATGCAAAGAAACAATCTGTAAGAGGTACTTGCTTATTCACTTTTCTAGTAGGAAGTGGTTTAATCGATTTTACATGATATTTACTCTTCTTGCCTTCCTCTACAAGCTTATTTACAGCCTCCATATCAACTTTTTCAAATGTAATACATTCGTTAACGGTTTCATTTGCAAGTTGAATTAAACGTTGATATCCACCAACTTTTAATAGTGTTGTTGCAACTGTAACAGGCCAAATACCAGAAGCTACAATATCCTTAATATTAAATGCATCTGCTCCACCAGAATATGAAATTCTTAATTTTCCATCAAAATCTCTTGTAAGCATTTGAGCAACTGACATAGATAATGCATAGAGAGATTTTCCTGACATATACATCTCTTCACTTGGTAGCTCATTTTGTTTCACATCTACAGGGAATGTATTTGTAATTTTTACACCAAAATCAAGTTTTTTCGATTCAGACAGTGCTAGCAAACGCTTTAACATTGGAACTGCATCTTCATATTGTAAGTCATCTTTAAAGTGGAAATCACCAAATGCTACGTAGTCATATCCCATTTCATCCATTGTTTTTCTAGCATACTCATATCCAAGAAGGGTTGGGTTACATTTGATAAATGTATTTAGACCTTTTTCTTCAATTAAATATGTTGCAATTCTCTCAATCTCTTGTGGAGGACATCCATGTAATGTTGATAATGTAGCAGAATTACAAATATATGGAGAAATTCCTTCTACATCCTCTTTTGTTAGATTTTCAAATTGATCAATATTCTCAATAAGATATTTTTTACATGCTTGGAATATTTCTGAATTAGTAGCATTGATCATTCCATCAATGAATGTATTGATCTTTTCTGACTTGATTCCTTCTAAATCGTAACCAACACTCATGTTGAACTGATATCCGTCTATGCTTCCAAGACCATATTCTTTTGCTAGAATCGCTAACAAAAACCAACCTTTAACATATTCTTCATATGCTTCTGGTACATACAACTCAGTCGACCATTCACAGTTATAACACTCATCATCTGCTAAAATACATGGCTTGCTCACTGGCAAATCTTCTCCATCAAGGATTTGAACTGTTTTCAATTCGAAGAAACGGCTTCCTCCATAATAAGAAGTCACTAAGTTTTGAGCTAACTGTGTATGTGGACCTGCTGCTGGTCCAATTGGGGTTTCTAAACTTCTACCAAACATGGTTCTCTTCGTATCCCCATCATAACTATATGCTTTTTTTACACCAAATACACTATTTTTTTCTTTTTTCTCTTTTAAAATCCATTCAACTAATTTGTGAAATGGAATCGGTGTCATACGATCACTCATGTGCTTTCTCCCTACCTACTATTTATTGATTTTGCTAATGCTTTTGCTGCTTGTCTACAATCTGCTAATACTTTCTCTTCATCAACACATTGTATAATTCTATCTTTCATTAATATCTTACCATTTCCGATTGTAGTTTTTACATTTCTACCATTCATACCAAATAGAATATGTCCATTGATGTTTGTATCATCAAGTGGAGTTGGCGCAATATAATCCATTACAATTACATCGGCTGCAGCACCTTCTTTAATCACGCCTACCTCGCTCTTGAAGTAACGCTCTGCAATTTTTTTATTTCCTTCAAATAACATTGTAGGAATTTCTCCCCAAGCAACAGTTGCATCACACTTATGATGTTTATGAAGAATATTTGCAACTTTATATGATTCTATCATATCATGAGTATAACCATCTGTTCCAAGTCCTGATAAAATTCCTTTATTAAACAGCTCAAGAGTCGGTGGGCATCCACATGCATTTCCCATATTAGACTCAGGATTGTGAACAACCATTGTATCTGTTTCTTTTAACAATCTCATTTCGTGATCATTTACATAGATACAATGTGCAAGTAACGATTTCTCGCCTAAAATTCCATGATCATATAAACGGTCTACTACTCGTTTTCCATAATGTTTTAGGCAGTGATGAAGATCTTCAATACCTTCTGCAACATGGATATGATATCCAACTCCATTTGGTTTTTTAGCCACAAGTTGCTCCATTGTTTCATCCGAGATTGTAAACGAAGCATGCATTCCCATCATACCAGCAATCATATCACTATCATCTGCTAATGCATGATTGATAAAGTTTACATTCTCTTCAATGGATTGTGCTGCCTTTTCTTTTCCATCTCTGTCAGAAATTTCATAACATAGACAAGAACGAACCCCACATTCTTTTGCAGCTTTTTCAATTTCAAATAATGATCCTAAAATATGACCAAAACTAGCATGATGGTCAAATACAGTTGTAACACCACTTTTAATACTTTCAATATAAGTAGCCATAGCACTATAATAAGTTTGTTCTAATGTTAAATGGCGGTCTACTGTCCACCACATTCCATCTAATATATCTAAGAATCCATTTGGCGCATATCCGTTAATGCTCATACCTCTAGCAAATGCACTATAGATATGTTCATGTGTATTAATGAATGCTGGCAGGATTACTCCCCCTTTCGCATCGACCCATTGTGCATCTGGGTACTCTTGTTTCAATTCATCACTGTTGCCTACTTTAACAATTTTAGTTCCTTCCATTGCAACAGCACCATTTGAAAAATATGGATTTTCATTATCTCTTGTGATTAAAATTCCATTCCCTACTAATATCATACAATTCCTCCTACTCGTTTTTAGAACTTTTGTATCTAATACTGTGAATATATACTATATTATCATTAGATATTAACAAATGCAAGTAAAAACAAAATATTTTTTTATTACCTAAATTTTTTTTAGAAAAACACTTGAATTATTTTTTTTTTGTGTTATTATTAACATATAAATCAAGAAAGGAGTGGCAAAATGACTGCACCATTAGATATTTTAGTTCAACTCGCCAATGGAATTGCTACCGAATTTGGTACTTCTTGTGAAATTGTTATTCACGATTTAACCAAAAATGATGTTGAAAATTCTATCGTTTATATAGAAAATGGACACATCACAAATAGACAGACCGATTCTGGTTCATCTGCTATTGTATTAGAAACGCTTGAATTAATGGAATCTAAGAAACCGATTCCAAAGGATCAATTAGGATATCTCACTAGAACTTCAGACGGACGTATATTAAAATCTAGTACACTTTATATTAAGAACAAAGATCAAACACATGTTGATTATATATTCTCTGTTAATTATGATATAACAGCCTTTTTAAATGTAGAAAACGCACTCCGCACCTTAGTGACACCTAGTGATTATTCGGATGACCAGCCAAAAAAAATCACACATAATGTCAATGAGTTGTTAGATTCACTCATCGAGCAATCAATTGAAGAAGTGGGTAAGCCTGTTGCTTATATGACAAAAGATGATAAAATCGCTGCAATTAAATATTTAAATAATGCTGGTGCATTCTTAATCACAAAATCAGGAGATAAAGTATCAACAATCTTTGGGATTTCAAAATTTACTTTGTATAGCTATCTCGATATAGCAAAACAAGAAGTCGAATAATAAACAAGGGGGCATATCGAAATGGAATCAATGAAATGGGTAATCAATAAGATGCCAAAAACAAATGACGAGCATCTGCCAGTAATGAGCCTTGAGGAAGTAAAAAAAGCTAGAAACTTTCATCAGAGTTTTCCTCAGTATACAAAAACACCACTTGCAAACTTAGAAAATATGGCAAAGCTTTTAGGTTTAGGATCAATATATGTAAAAGATGAATCATACAGATTCGGCTTAAATGCATTTAAAGTATTAGGTGGCTCATTTGCTATGGCTCGTTTTATCGCTAAGCAAACAGGAAGAGATGTTGCTGATCTTCCATATCATGTACTTACTTCTGATTCATTAAGAGAAGAATTCGGTCAAGCTACTTTCTTTACTGCTACTGATGGAAACCATGGACGTGGTGTTGCATGGGCTGCTAATAAATTAGGACAAAAAGCGGTTGTGTATATGCCAAAAGGATCTACATTAACTCGTCTAGAAAACATTAAGAAAGAAAACGCTACTGCTACAATTGAAGAAGTTAACTATGATGAATGTGTAAGAATGGCGGCAAAAGCTGCTGCTGAAACTCCTAATGGTGTTGTTGTTCAAGACACTGCTTGGGATGGTTATGAAGAGATTCCAGCTTGGATCATGCAAGGATATGGTACTATGGCTATGGAAGCAAATGAACAATTACACGAATACAACTGCGATGCCCCAACACATGTATTTATACAAGCAGGTGTCGGATCATTAGCCGGAGCTGTTCAAGGATATTTCAGAAATCAATATCCAGAAAATCCACCAAGAGTTGTTGTTGTTGAAGCTGACGTTGCTGCATGTCTATATAAAGGTGCAGAACTAGGGGATGGTAGCATACAATTTGTCGATGGAGATATGCAAACAATTATGGCTGGACTCGCTTGTGGAGAGCCAAATACAATTTCATGGGACATCTTAAAAAATCATGTAGATACCTTTATCTCTGCTCCTGATTGGATGGCTGCAAAAGGAATGCGTATGCTTGCTGCACCATTGAAAGAAGACACACAAGTAATTTCTGGTGAGTCTGGTGCTGCTACATTTGGAGTATTATCATGCATTATGGAAATGGATGAATACAAAGATTTAAGAGAACATCTAAATCTTAATTGTGATTCAAAAGTGCTTTTATTCTCAACAGAAGGTGATACAGACCCTGAGCGCTTTAAGAATATAGTATGGAATGGAAAAGAAAAATAGGAGGAAAATAATATGAACTACGAAGCAATTAAAAGTGCTGCTAAAGGTTATGAAGCAGACATGACAAAATTTTTAAGAGATTTAATCAGAATTCCAGGGGAAAGCTGTGATGAGGAAGGACATATTAACCGTATTGCAGAAGAAATGGAAAAAGTTGGTTTTGATAAAGTAACAATTGATCCAATGGGTAATGTATTAGGATTTATGGGAACTGGAAAAACTTTAATCGGATTTGATGCACATATCGACACAGTTGGTGTGGGTAACGTTAATAACTGGAACTTCGACCCATATGAAGGTTTTGAAGATGATGTTGAAATCGGTGGACGTGGTGGTTCTGACCAACTTGGTGGTATCGTATCAGCTGTTTATGGAGCGAAAATCATGAAAGATCAAGGACTTTTAAATGACCAATTCCAAGTAGTTGTTACTGGAACGGTTCAAGAAGAAGACTGTGATGGCCTATGTTGGCAGTATATTATCAAAGAAAACAAAGTTGTTCCAGAATTCGTTGTTTCTACAGAACCAACAGATGGTGGAATCTATCGTGGACAACGTGGACGTATGGAAATTCGCGTTGATGTAAAAGGTATTTCTTGTCATGGTTCTGCACCTGAGCGTGGAGATAATGCAATCTATAAAATGGCAGATATTCTACAAAACGTTCGTTCTTTAAATGAGAATGATGCTGCTGATGAAAATGAAGTAAAAGGCCTTGTAAAAATGTTAGATGAGAAATTCAACGCACAATGGAAAGAAGCTAACTTCTTAGGACGTGGTACTATCACTGCTTCTGAAATCTTCTTTACCTCGCCAAGTAGATGTGCTGTTGCAGATTCTTGTTCTGTATCGTTAGATAGACGAATGACAGCAGGCGAAACTTGGGAAAGTTGTTTAGATGAAATCCGCAATCTTCCAAATGTAAAGAAATACGGAGATGATGTTGTAGTTAGCATGTATAACTATGAAAGACCATCTTACAAAGGTCTTGTATATCCAATCGAATGCTATTTCCCTACTTGGGTAATTCCTGAAGATCACGATGTAACAAAAGCACTAGAGGACTCTTACAAAGCACTTTATGGCGATAAGAGAATTGGGCCAGCAAAAACTATGCCAGTGCGCGAGCCTCGTCCACTAACAGATAAATGGACCTTCTCTACAAATGGTGTAACCATCATGGGAAGAAATAACATTCCTTGTATCGGTTTTGGACCTGGTGTAGAAGCACAAGCACATGCCCCTAATGAAATTACATTCAAACAAGACTTAGTTACATGTGCTGCTGTATATGCTTCACTTCCAACAAACTACTGCAAATAATAAATAGCAACAATTGGCTTTTTATGGAACCATCATAAAAAGCCAAATAATAATAAAGCAAATAAAAATAAAACAATTTAAAAAATGGAGGAACAAACAAATGGATAAGGTATTACAAGGTTATATTGACAAATTAAACAAATTAAACTTCAAAGAAATGTATGAAGGCGATTTCTTCTTAACATGGGAAAAATCTGATGATGAATTACAAGCAGTATGGCTTGTTGCTGATGCACTTCGTTATATGAGAGAAAACAACATTTCGACTAAAGTATTTGAAAGCGGACTTGGAATTTCTATTTTCCGTGATAACTCAACACGTACACGCTTCTCTTTCGCTTCTGCATGTAACTTACTTGGATTAGAAGTTCAAGATTTAGATGAAGGAAAATCTCAAATCGCTCATGGCGAAACTGTACGTGAAACAGCAAACATGGTTTCTTTCATGGCAGATGTAATCGGTATTCGTGATGATATGTATATCGGTAAAGGAAATACATATATGCACGAAGTTGTTGATTCTGTAACTCAAGGTCATGAAGCTAATATCCTAGAGCAAAAACCAACATTAGTAAACCTACAATGTGATATTGACCACCCAACACAAAGTATGGCTGATATGCTTCATATCATCAACGAGTTTGGCGGAATTGAAAACTTAAAAGGTAAAAAATTAGCTATGACATGGGCTTACTCTCCTTCTTACGGAAAGCCATTATCTGTTCCTCAAGGAATTATTGGTCTTATGACACGTATGGGTATGGAAGTTGTACTTGCTCATCCAGAAGGTTATGAAGTAATGCCAGAAGTTGAAGAAGTAGCAAAAGCAAATGCTGAAAAATCAGGCGGAAGCTTCAAGCGTACAAACAGCATGGAAGAAGCATTCAAGGATGCTGATATCGTTTATCCAAAGAGCTGGGCTCCATTTGCAGCTATGGAAAAGCGTACAGACTTATACGGAAACAATGACTTTGATGGTATCAAAGCACTTGAAAAAGAATTGTTAGCACAAAATGCTAAACATACAGACTGGGCTTGTACAGAAGAACTTATGAAAACTACAAATGACGGAAAAGCACTATATATGCACTGCTTACCAGCAGATATTACTGGAGTTAGCTGTGAAACTGGTGAAGTTGATGCTAGTGTATTCGATCGTTACAGAGATCCTCTATACAAAGAAGCTAGCTATAAGCCATATGTAATTGCTGCTATGATCTTCCTTGCAAAATTCAAAGATCCTTCAGCATTATTAGAAGAGCTTTCTAACAACAAAGCACCACGTAAAAAAGACTAATTCAAATTGTTTTTATAGTTTGCACGCTCATATTAGCCACCTGCCTAGGGGTAGGTGGCTTTTTAATACTAAATTTTAATCTATTGGGGGTTTATCATGAATAAAAAGAAAAGAATTGTAATTGCACTTGGAGGGAATGCACTTGGAAATACCCTTCCTGAGCAAATGGAAGCCGTAAAAATCACATCACGCGCAATTGTAGATTTAATTCAAGAAGATTGCGAAGTAATCGTTGTTCATGGAAATGGTCCACAAGTTGGTATGATCAATAATGCAATGGCTGCTCTATCTAGAGAAAATACAAATCAACCAAATACACCATTATCTGTATGTGTTGCTATGAGCCAAGCATATATTGGCTATGATTTACAAAATGCATTACGCGAAGAATTAATTAACCGTGGTATTACTAATATGCCAGTCACTACAATGGTTACTCAAATCCGTGTTGATGAAAATGATCCTGCTTTCCAAAATCCAACAAAACCAATCGGGCACTTTATGGACGAAGAACAAGCAGCGCATGCTGAAAAAGAATATGGCTATGTGATGAAAGAAGATGCTGGACGTGGATATCGCCGTATGGTAGCATCTCCAAAACCAGCAGAAATCATTGAAATTGGGGCGATTCGCTCTCTCGTTGAAGATGGTCAATTAGTGATTGCCTGTGGCGGTGGTGGAATCCCTGTAACATTACAAGGTAATCACTTAAAAGGGGCTAGTGCGGTTATTGATAAAGATTTTGCAAGTTGTTTATTAGCAAAAGAATTAGATGCTGATTTCCTTATCATTCTTACTGCAGTAGAAAAAGTTGCTATCAACTATGGCAAAGAAAACGAGCAATGGCTCAGTGAATTATCTGTTGAAGATGCAAAAAATTATATTGGAGAAGGTCATTTTGCTCCGGGTTCCATGTTACCAAAAGTGGAAGCTGCTGTTGAGTTTGCAACTTCTTCACCAAACAGAACCGCTTTAATCACATTACTAGAAAAAGCCAAAGATGGTATTTTAGGAAAAACAGGTACTAGAATTCACAATTAAGGAGTAGGACTATTATGAAACATATGAAAAACAAACCAGCTTCATTATTCGAATTGGATGGCATTCCGTCTATAGGTAGCGCTTTTCCACTAGCTTTACAACATGTTGTAGCTATGATTGTTGGATGTGTTACACCAGCAATTATTATCTCAGGTGCAGCAGGTTTATCAGAGGCAGACAGTGTTATTCTAATTCAAGCTTCTTTGATTATTTCAGCTCTTTCAACACTACTTCAACTTTTTCCAATCGGTTCTAAAACTGGCTTTCATTTAGGTGCTGGTTTACCTGTAATTATGGGAGTAGGGTTTGCATATCTACCAACCATGCAGGCTATTGTTTCTGAGCATGGTCTATCTGCTATCTTTGGTGGTCAGTTAGTCGGTGGAATTATAGCTATTATAGTTGGTCTTTCTATTAAAAAGATACGTAAATTTTTCCCACCGCTAATTGCTGGAACCGTAGTCTTTACCATTGGTTTATCCCTTTATCCCACAGCTATCAACTATATGGCTGGAGGTGTTGGCAGTCCTACTTACGGCACATGGCCCAACTGGGTTGTATCACTTTTTACATTAGTTGTAGTTACACTGCTTAATCACTTTTCAAAAGGATTTCTAAAGTTGGCTTCTATTTTGATTGGTATCATTGCAGGATATTTATTTAGCATTCCATTTGGTATGCTTAATCTACAACCAATTGCTGATGCATCTGTTGTACAGTTGCCAACCTTCATGGCATTTCCAATCTCATTTGAAATTTCTTCTTGTGTAGCTTTAGGAATCTTATTTGCAATCAATTCGGTTCAAGCTATTGGTGACTTCTCTGCGACTACAATTGGTGGACTTGATCGCCAACCTACAGATAACGAATTGAATGGAGCAATTGTTGGATATGGTGTTACCAATGTATTAGGAGTTTTCTTTGGCGGACTTCCAACTTCTACCTTCAGCCAAAACGTTGGTATTGTTACAACCACAAAGGTTGTAAATCGATGTGTACTTGGAGGTGCTGCAGCGATTTTATTACTTGCAGGACTTACACCAAAGTTTTCTGCACTATTAACCACAATACCTCAAGCAGTTCTTGGAGGCGCAACTATTTCTGTTTTTGCTTCTATTGCAATGACTGGAATGAAACTAGTTACCTCGGCAGAGATGAATTACCGTAATACTTCAATCGTAGGTCTTGCTGCTGCTCTAGGCATGGGGATCTCTCAAGCATCTGCTGCACTTTCAACATTTCCTACTTGGGTTGTTACAATTTTCGGAAAATCTCCAGTAGTAATTGCTACTTTAGTCGCAGTATTTTTAAATATCGTTCTTCCAAAAGATGAACCAAAAAATGACAAAGCATAAAACAAAATATAATTGTAATGCACTTATAAAAAATAGGCAAACATTGGTTTGCCTATTTTTTATAAATTGATCAAGTATTAAATATTCATATTTAACTTTGCTTTACTAATCGCTTCCTAACAATAATGTAAGATACAGCATGCGCTAAAAATGTTATAAACCATGTAATCGGATAAGAAACATAAAGCATCTCTAATGTACCAAATTGTGGAAATACAAATAAAATCCATACCATTCGAACAAAACAGACTCCTGTTAGGGATACCAACATCGGTAGAATGGAATATCCCATACTACGAAGGCCGCCAACCATTACTTCCATCATTCCACATAGAAAATACAAACTACAAATCCAAAGTAGCCGCTCCTTTCCAATCGCAATCACTTGAGGATCTGATGTATAAAGGCTTATAATTGAATCTCCTGCCCAAATAACACCTCCTCCCAGAAATACACCTGATACAAGTACTAACAGCAAAGAATAAACTAAAATCTTAGTCATTCGATTATATTGCTTTGCTCCATAATTTTGACTACTAAAATTAAGGCAAGCTTGATAGATTGCATTCATGCCTGTGTATACAAACCCTTCTACATTTGCAGAGGCTGCATTTCCTGCCATTGCAATTGCACCAAATGAGTTTACAGATGATTGAATCATAACATTTGAAATCGAAAATAAAGCTCCTTGAAATCCCGCTGGCAAACCAATCTTTAATATCTCTATTAACTGAATTTTCACAATTCTTAAACTCTTTAATTTCAATCGATAGGAATTCCCCATTCGCATCAAACATTGTACTACTAACACTGCTGATATCATCTGTGATATTACAGTTCCAAGTGCAACCCCAACTACCCCTAGGTCAAACACAATCACAAGAACTAAGTTAATGATAACATTTACAACTCCAGCTATTGTAAGAAAGTATAATGGTCTTCGTGTGTCTCCTGAAGATCGAAGAATTGCGCTTCCAAAATTATAAACTAAAATCACTGGCATTCCAAAGAAATAAATTCTTAAGTATTTTACAGCCAAAG
>CAYJKD010000053.1:9301-14397 GCA_964370595.1 uncultured Lachnospiraceae bacterium | reverse complement strand
CTACATCATAGGAGAACCGAAATGCTTTTGGAGTTCTATAAAGAGGAATCGTTTTATGACCAGATAATCCTACTGTAGTTGAACTGTGTTCACCAAACGCACCGGTATTGGAAAGCGTATATAAATCAATCGCTTTTAAGGTTCCATCACTAGATGCACCAATTTTTACTGTTATTTCCATTTCATGGCGTGGAGATGATGCTATTTGTGTTTCATATCGGCTATAAATCATCATAGCTGGTTTCCCTGTTTTCCAAGTTACAATTGCTGGATATACTTCTGCGATTACTGTTTGCTTTGCACCAAATCCTCCTCCCACTCTCGGTTTAATTACGCGAACCTTTGACTTTGGAATATCCAAAGCATTCGCTAAGATACGCCTTACATGAAATGGTATTTGAGTAGCAGCAGTTATTACTAGCCTTCCATAGGAATCCATGGTTGTAAATGCTCGAAATGTTTCCATCATCGCTTGCTGATTTGCTTTGGTATGATACGTTCTTTCTAAAACAATATCACACTCGGAAAATGCTTCCTCTAAATCACCATGCACTTCACTCCCACTTGCACATAAATTCCTCTTATTATCCCCACCTGTAGGAAAGTGAGTCATCCAATCATCTTGAGGATGTACCACAGATGTGTTATCTTTTGCACAGCGAAAATCTAAAACTGGTTCCAATACTTCATAAGAAACTTTTATCTTTTTTAACGCTTCATCAACACACGCTTCTGTCGACCCTGCAACAATTGCAACTGCATCCCCTACAAAACGAACTCTTTGATCTAAAATCAAGCGATCAATCGGACTTGGTTCCGGATGTGTTTGACCAGCCATTGTAAAGTATCGTTTAGGAACATCTTTATAGGTTAAAATTGTTTCAATTCCTGACACTGCTAGTGCATGTTTACGATCAATCGATATTATTTGAGCATGTGCATAAGGGCTTCTTAGCACCTTTACAACTAAGCAATCTTTCGGAGCCAAGTCTTCTGTATATACAGCTTTTCCTTTTACCAATGCCATAGCATCTTTTTTCACTATGGATGATCCCACATATTGTTTTTTTATTTCCATATGTATGCTCTCCTACTTTTTTCTAAATATTTCTTGATCGCACGAAGTTGTCCCATATAGCCACTACATCTGCATAAATTCCCTACCAAATATTCCTTGATTTCTTCTTCTGTATTTACCGTTTCATCTTTTTCCATAGCTAATACATTCATAATAAATCCTGGACTGCAAAATCCACATTGCTCTGCTCCTTCTTGAGCTAGAAATAATCCAAAGGCTTCTGCCTCTACCTGCAGTCCCTCCATTGTTGTAATCGATTGTTTATGTGCTCTTGCTGCTAACATAGAACATGATAGTATTGGTTTTTCATTTAACCAAACCGTACATAATCCACAATTGGATGTTTCGCAACCTCGTTTTACACTATAGCATCCATGTTTTCTCAATACATCAATCAAAAGTGAGCTCGTCTCAATCTGTGAACAGACCAACTTTCCATTAAGAGTAAATTGTATTTCCATCTATAATTCCTCCTTATTCAAGGCTTCTATTAATCGTTTCACATGAACACAAGCCAAATGCTTACGATAGCTTGCACTTCCTCTTAGATTATCTCCAAATTGCATTTTATCTATTACTGTTTTTGCAATTTCTTCTGGATTTTGATCCATTCCCTCAACAATAACTACTTTAGCAAGACCTGGCCTAGCACCAATTGATATACGATAATTATTTTCTGTTTTTGAAACACCACAAGCAATGAGTGGAAAATCTGTTTTGGTCAAACGAGAAGTATGGTATCTACATACCAATAGCTCTTTTTTAATAATAATATGAACTAAAATATCTCGTTCATTTCCTCGTTGCAAAAACTCACTGAGAGGAATAATGCCCCCTTTATATAATTCCACACTTGTATCTAACATTAATAACGCTGTAATCACATCTGAAAATCCAAACTTTCCCCAAACACTGCCTCCAATTGTAGCCATATTTCGAAATTGAGTCCCCACAATGTTTTTTAAAGATTTCTGAAATACATCTGAATATGCATGATTTAAATTTTTATGCATCTCAAGTTGTCTCAAAGTGCACATACTACCAATCATAAATGCATCTTCTGTTTCTTCAATTTGATTCAACCCTAAGTTAGACAAATCAATTAACGTCATTTTGTAGTTATTCCACATTTTCAACCACATCATTCCACCAACAACAACATTACTTTTTTTCAGATTGAGTTTATATGCCTCATCTAAACTTTCTACAATTCTATACTCTTTTCCACGAATCAATTTTATCCCTCCTTGTTTTTCAATTCTAAACTTATAGTATTTAGCTATTCACTATTTTCTCCTAATAAATATGCATCAAACATCGCCCTTGCAATAGGTGCAGCAACCCCACCTCCTGACCCTCCTTCTTCTACAAGAACTGTAATCACTATTTGTGGATTTTCTACAGGCGCATATCCAGAAAACCAAGCATGACTTTCTTTTCCTTCTTCAAATTCTGCTGACCCTGTCTTACCAGCAACTGAATATCTATCATTTTTCAATGCGCTACCAGTTCCTGTTTGTACAACTTCTACCATAAATTCTGAGATATCATCTAAAATATTTCTATCCAGTATAATCTCATTAGAATTCGGTAAGAAATGTTTCACTTCTTGGCCTACTCCATTTTCTACATGGTCTATGAGATATGGCTCCATCATAATTCCACCATTTGCTATCGTAGCTGTAATCAAATTCATATGCATGGGTGTCATTTGTGTTAATCCTTGTCCAATTGCTGCTTGCATTCGATCCCAATCTCCTGCTGTATCTTCCATTACAAATGAACTTTTTTTATATTCCATCTCTAGCGGAAGTGATTGATCAAATAGAAATTCCGTAGCTAATTCTTCTAATTGCTTATTACTCATCTCATAGCCAATTTGTGAAAATGCACCATTACAAGAATTCGCAAATGCTTGCTTTAAATCCTGTGTTCCATGGGCAGTATTTTGAAAACACGATATCGTATCACTTCCTACCTCATAATGGCCATCGCATACATATTGAAACTGTTTCCATGTATTTGGATTTTGCTCCATATATCCATATGCCGTAATTATTTTAAACACAGAACCTGGAGGGTAGATACCTTGAGTTGCTCGATTTAGTAGCTGTGCTTGCTCATTTTCTTCTGATGTTAACCCTTCCCAATCTTGATAAATTCTATTTGGATCAAAATTAGGGGTTGAAGCTAGAGCCAAAATTTTTCCTGTAGATGGTTCCATTACAATAATACTTCCCTTATTATTTCCTAAACTTTGTAAGGCTAGCTCTTGTAATTCAATATCTAATGTGGTAACAATATTATCTCCGATATTTTTTATTCCACTAATTTCATTAATTGTTTTTTCTATAATATTAATATGTGAACTTAGCAAATAATAATTTCCCTGTAATTCTAGTCCAGTTTTTCCATGTTCTGTATATCCGACCACATGGGAAAATAAGGAACCATACGGATATTTCCTCACTTCTACACGGTCATCTCCAACCATAGTATGCGCCAATACACGCTTATCATTACTCAATATCTCTCCGCGAACAATTCGTTCTGAAAAATTATCTAATCTTGTATTATAAGAATGATTGATAATTGATTCACTTTGTATTTGAATGAAATATATGAAATATCCCACTAGCAATAAGAATATGATTATCATCACATAAACAACAGAAAGAATTGCTCCATTTGCATGTTTATTGGATTTTTCTTTTTTCATAAATCTCCTCATCCTTCTTCTTTAAGATGTGTACTCCTTGAACAATGCCAAACATTAAAAATGTACTTAGCATAGAACTTCCACCCTGGCTAATAAAAGGAAGGGTTATCCCTGTAGATGGGATGAATTTTATCACGCCGCCAATATTTAGAAATGTTTGCACCAAAAACATGGTTCCTAAACCAAATACTAAAAGTTTATAAAACATCGCCTCCATCTTTGTAGCAATTAAAACAAACTGTAAAAAACAACTGATATACACAAGAATAATACAAAGTGCAAAAAATCCGCCTAACTCTTCTGATATTGCTGCAAAAACAAAATCTTTTTCTACAACTGGAATTTTACTTGGCATACCTTGAAATAGTCCCACTCCAAACCAACCTCCTGTTCCAATGGAAAAGAGAGCTTGTGCAATTTGATAACCTTGATTCTCGATATCGGAAAACGGATCCAAAAATGCCAAAAAACGTACCTTAACATGGTCAAACAAATAATATGATATCATCCCTGCAACAACTCCACTAACTGCTCCTAGCGTTAAATATCCTTTACATCCTGTAGCTACAAATAACATTAGTAGATATGTGACAAAAAACAGCAATGCATTTCCCAAATCGGTTGATATTGCTAAAATCAAAACATGTGCTGCTGCTAAACATGTTGCTATACATACATGTTGAAAACTTGTATTTTTATAGAATACTGATGATATAAAAAGTACAAATGATAATTTTACTAGTTCTGAAAGTTGTACTGCTACTCCAAAAATCTCTAAGGATAGCTGTGCTCCAAAACTTGTGATACCTGCAATAAACACTGCCATTAATGCAAGAATTCCAATTCCTGCATAAAAATAACCGAAAGCAGATAATTGCCAAAAATTCTTCATAATCCATGGAATAACAAGTGAAAGTATTGCAAATATAAGCATCATTACAAATTGATTAATAGAAGAATCCAACGACAATCTTGTTTGCATAACTAGCCCTATACATAATAGCATACACATATTGTTAAACAAAATTTTCGAACAATCTATATATATGGCAAAATATACTATGGTGTAGCCACAAAGAAATAGTACTTGTATTCCATAAAATAATAGTACACTATTATTCATTGTTATTAAATACATTACTAAGTATGCTATAAAATGAAATGAAAACATTAAGTACGTCATTTTCTTAACAACAGTTTCTCTCCATTCCTTTTCATGAAAGCGAAAATAGCGAAATGTAAAAAATGTATACACTGCCATAATCAAAATCATACAATACTTTGAAATTTCTACAATTA
>CAYJKD010000053.1:5494-9291 GCA_964370595.1 uncultured Lachnospiraceae bacterium | reverse complement strand
CATACCTCTTACTCTACTCCTCGTCTCAAATGACCTTTCGTAAATGCTTTAATCGGTTGTTTTACTTTTTGATTTTTTATAAATCCATCAATATAAGATTGCGTTATTTCTAGGGTTTCTTCATATGTTTCTATACTAAACTGCATTCGAAGAATTTTAGGAGAGATTTTTTTTACTTGTATTTGTTCCTCAATCAACGATAATGGGTCTGGGTTATATAACGTATTATAACAAAACTTGCAATGATTTTTAACGGGAATTTCTTTGTTTATTCGATCTTTAATCATTAGCGTTTGTGAAGTTTTCCTACACCCTGATGTGTTCTTCAAAATACATTGTGCTGAAATCATAATTGGATAGCGACCATATATTACCATTTCTGCTTCTTTGCTATTTAATGCTTCTAGTTGTTTTCCATTTAACTCAAACGGTAGGGTAATTCGATCTACTCCAAATCCCTTCCACAGTTTATAGGCTTCTTGATTCATAGCATAAAGCATTCCATCTAAAATAATTGGTAAATCGATACCCTGTTCCTTCAAAAAGGATATTGTCTCTAATGAACGAATAAGACAACCATCAAACTTCGCTTGTAATAGCTGTTGCTTATTTTTTACAAAATAATCTTGTGCTTCTTTTCGAAATACTTGTGGAAAAACAAGAAAGCATTTTTTATGTTTATCTTTTGCTTGTTTGACAAACTTGCTCCATAGGCCTTCATCGATTTGACTACTATCTAAATAAATCCCATTTACCTCATCTTTAGACAATACAGCCTTAAATTGATCCTTTGTTTCTACACAAGCATACAATTCCCACTGTGTTGTATTGGTTTCCCTATTCTTTACTTCTTCTACTAACTCTATAGAATTTATAATATTTCTTCGATAGCTTTCTAATATTTTTTCCTTTAGTTGCTCTAATCCAGTTCTACGAACTTTTTTAAGCAGTTGCACTGGTAAGAAACATTGGCCTTCTATTAAAATTTCTAGGTTATAAAAATAAAAATCACTTGTACCCGTTTTCTTAATTTGAGTCGCAACAGCTTCTTTTGTTGCTGGTTGATTCTTTGCTTCTAATATCACATCATCAATTATTTGAGTTGATATTGTTCCATCTTCTGTAGATAAATAAAATTTTAATGCCTCTCCTTGCTTAATCGTTAAACTTCCATAAATTGGAATTTGTTTTTTTGTACGAATATAGGTTTCATCTAATTCATCAAATAATTTTTGATTGCCTTGCCTAAATGTAGGTTTTTCTTTTACAGAAATCATCGATTTATCATTATGCATTTTACTATATCCAGATGTAAATCCGCCACGATCAAACAAGTCTAACAGCATTTTCTTATCAAGGTCTTCTACATAATACCCTTTTTTTCCGTATGTAAAATATCGATCTACATATTTTCTATACATACTTACAACTCCTGCTGTATATCGCTCTCCCTTCATACGCCCTTCTATCTTAAGAGAATAGACTCCAGCTTCAATGATTTCTGGTAAATAATCAAGTGCACATAAATCTTTCATATTCAACAGATATTGTTCTTGTTTTCCATCGATTCGATAAGGTAGCCTACATGGTTGTGCACATCTTCCTCGATTTGCACTTCTTCCACCGATTAAACTACTCATCAAACACTGGCCAGAGTAACCATAGCAAAGAGCACCATGAACAAAACTCTCTATCTCAATCCCTATCTCTTTATGAATTTTTCTAATCTCATCCAAAGATAATTCTCTTGCAGTTACAATTCGAGAAGCACCTAACTCCTTCAACATTTTCGCCCCGTGGTATCCCATGATGGACATTTGCGTACTTGCATGAATTGGAAGATCTGAAAAAACTTTTTTCAATTGACTTAGCACTCCCAAATCCTGTACGATTACTGCATCTAATCCTTGTTGATAATAGGGTTTTATATAATCTGACAGACTCTTGATCTCTTCATCTCTAAGCAATGTGTTTACTGTCATATAAATCTGCTTCCCATGCAGATGAACAAAATCAATTGCTTCTAAATATCGGTCTTGATCTGGGTTATCTGCATAAGCTCGTGCACCAAATTTAGCGCCTCCCATATAAACAGCATCTGCACCTGCTTGAATTGCTGCTTTCATACTCTCAAATGATCCTGCAGGAGCTAAAATTTCAATTGTCGGTTTCAATTATCTCATCACCACTTTCTATACTATATCTACAACCACAAAATGGGGCTGTCTTTTTCACTTCCAAGACATCCCCATCATTACTAACTTTATTGTATTTGTGTTCCTTCATTTTTAGATAAAGATTCATTACTATTCGCCTTTTCTAATTTTACCTGCATAGTAACTAACTCATGCTTTAAACTATACGCTTCTTTTTCTAATGCTGCTTTTTGTTTCTCTAGCAAATCTGCTCGTTGTTGCTCTTTAAAATAATCATCTGCTAAGTTTATTGACATCAATACAAATTGTTGCTCTGCACTTAGTCTAGTATAACCATTTACTTTTTTCATTTGCATAACTTTTTCGCTTATATATCCAGCAACCTTTCTTAGGTAAGGTTCATCTTCTGTACCTGCTAAGGTATATATCTTTCCATCAATTAATACTTCTGTGTAATTTTTCTTTTTCATCTTTCATCTCCTGATGATCTTGTCTTGCTAGTACAGTATATCAAAAAACTTTCTAATCAACAAGTGCTTTCTACTGCTTTTCTATTCCTAAATGTCGATACGCTCCCTCAAGCACCACTCTTCCCCGTGGTGTTCGATTTAAAAATCCATTCATAAGCAAATATGGTTCATACACATCTTCTAAGGTTCCTGCATCTTCTCCTAATGCTGCAGCCAATGTTTCTAATCCTACAGGACCACCTGAAAATTTATCAATAATCGTCAACAGTATATTTCTATCATTATTATCTAATCCCATTTTATCTACATCTAAAATATCAAGTGCAAAATCAGCTACTTCTCTTGTTATTTCCCCATCATACTTTACTTGGGCAAAGTCTCTGACTCTCTTAAGCAATCGGTTGGCAAGCCTTGGTGTCCCACGAGAACGTTTCGCAATCTCCATTGCGCCGTCTTCGTCAATATCTACTCCCAATACCTCAGCTGATCGAAGTACAATAATTTTCAATTCTTCTGGTGTATAAAATTCTAGCTTTTGAATAATTCCAAAACGATCTCGAAGTGGTGCTGTTAATAGTCCTGCTCTAGTTGTAGCTCCAACTAGAGTAAATCTTGGAATATCTAATCGAATGGCTCTTGCTGTCGATTCTTTTCCAATCATAATATCAATTGCAAAATCTTCCATTGCTGGATATAATACTTCCTCTACTTGGCGACTAAGGCGATGGATCTCATCTACAAACAATACATCACCCTCTTTTAAACTACTCAATATTGCTGCAATTTCTCCTGGTTTTTCAATTGTAGGTCCAGAAGTTATTTTCATATTAACGCCCATTTCGTTGGCAATAATTCCTGAAAGTGTAGTTTTTCCTAATCCTGGTGGTCCATAGAATAATACATGGTCCAAAGAATCCCCTCTTACTTTCGCAGCATCCATATATATTTTCAAGTTCGTCTTTATCTTACTTTGACCAATATATCCTTCTAAAGTATCTGGACGTAAGCTTTTTTCATTTTTTTTCTCTTCCTCTGTTACTTGTGTATTAATTACTCTACGTTCCATTTGTATTCATCCTATCTTTCTATCTTAAAAAGCCAAATGCTTTAAAGTAGCTTTTAACACTTCTTCAACACTCATCTCTTCTGTGATTTCACTTTGCATAACTGC
>CAYJKD010000053.1:0-5484 GCA_964370595.1 uncultured Lachnospiraceae bacterium | reverse complement strand
CCCTTGTAGCTTCTGATAAAGAATACCCTAACGCAGTTAACGCTTGTGTAGCCTCTCTAACCACAGTAGAATGTTTATCCAAAACCTTTTGTGATTCTCCCATATCATTACTGGAGTCATTTAATATATCTTGCGCATTAATCTTATCTTTTAAATCTAGTATAATTCGCTGAGCTGTTTTCGGTCCTATTCCCTGTGCTTTTGCAATCGTTTTTGCATCTGCCGAAATAATAGCCAATTGAATCTGACTTAAACTCATGGAAGACAAAATTCCTAGAGAAGCTTTCGGACCCACCCCATTTACCCCTAATAGCAAACGAAACATCTCTAATTCTCCTTGCTCTATGAATCCAAAAAGAGTCATAGAATCTTCTCTAACCTGCATGTGAGTAAATAGTTTTACTTCATTTCCTATTTTAGGCATTCGCTCCATCACTCCGGATGGAACATATACATTGTAGCCAATTCCATTTGCTTCTACTACAACTTTTTCCTGTCCATATGCTATGAATGGTCCTCGAATATATGCAATCACTATATCTTATCCTCACTTTTATTATGATTTTGCGTAACCGTTCACGGTGCATGGAAAAGATAGTAAAGTAAGCGTGTAAGCTTGCTTACTAAGCTGTATTTACTATCTTTTCCATATAGGGCGAACGCCCTACATGAATAAATGGGCAACCAAATTTTGTTTTTATCAAAATCAGGTAGCTTTGCCCATTTATGAATGCACCAACCCTCTGAACAGTTACGATTTTGCAATTAAATACAAATCAATTACAATGAAACCGTACCGTTATGATAACATAGCTAGTTTTTCATTGCAACCTTATCCTTGACCATACTCACAATCTTAAGTATACTTAATAAAACTTAATATGTAACAAATCAGCCATGCAGTAAAAAAGTAGTAAAGTAAGCGTGTAAGCTTGCTTACTAAGCTGGATTTACTATTTTTTTACTATAGGGCAGATGCCCTACATGAATAAATGAGCAACCCATTTCTATCTTTTACCAAATTTTGGTCGCTTTGCTCATTTATGAATGGCATGGCTGAACTGTTACAATTTAATAGTAACCCAAATATCTAATTGCATTTTGAATTGAAAAGGAGTTTTCTTCATGTTGATTATAGAAAAAGTATTGAACCTTCCAGATACGTATCCATTAACTAGGATTGCGCCACTTAATAACCTTGTATTTTTTGATATTGAAACCACAGGTTTTTCAGGTGCCTATCATACACTTTATCTAATTGGATGTACCTATTACAAAAATCATCAGTGGCATTTCATTCAATGGTTTGCTGATACAGAAGAATCAGAAGAGGAACTCCTTCATGCTTTCTTTTCTTTCCTAAAACCAAATACAACGCTTATTCACTTTAATGGAGATACCTTTGACCTACCCTTTTTACGCAAACGTTGTGAGCATTTTCAACTCCCTTATGATTTTACTCATGTTATTAGCATGGATATCTATAAAAAAATAAAACCCTATAAAATTCTTTTGGGGTTAACTGTATTAAAGCAAAAATATATCGAAAAATTCCTAGGAGTAACGAGAGAAGATACCTATTCTGGTGGAGAATTAATTCCTGTATATTATAATTATTTACGCAGTGGATCTGATTATGGAAAGCACCTATTACTTCTTCATAATGAAGATGATTTGAAAGGTATGCCTTATATTTTACCTATCTTAAATTATTGTGATTTATTTGAGCATCCCTTAGAATTTCACGATAAAGAAATCATTGAAGTTCAAGATCTTTTTGGACAAACACAAAAAACAATTTCCATAACTTATCAAAGTAACTATACCCTTCCTATCGCATTTTCTCATGAAAAATCATTTTTACAACTAAATGCAAATGGAAATCAAATATCTTTTTTATTAGATTGTTACAGTGGAACATTACATCATTATCTAACTAATTATAAGGATTACTATTACTTGATTCATGAAGATATGGTTGTACATAAAAGTGTTGGAGCGTATGTCGAAAAGAGTGCACGAAAAAAAGCTACTGCTCAAAATTGCTTTCTGAAAAAAGAAGGTTATTTTCTACCACAACCCGCAGAACGTTTTCACCCTCTAATGAAGCAAGAGCGCAAAGCCCCCATCTCCTATGTTCATCTAGATGACTTTTCTTTTGATAACAAAGAGGCACTTTCCTTCTATGCACAAGACCTTTTAGATTACTTAAGAAAAAAATAGGAGCAAACTTATATTCGCTCCTACTAATCATTTGAGTAACTGCTTAAGTTTAAAATCCCAAGCAGTTACTCTTTTTATTATTTACGGAAAATAATTTCATCTCTTCCTGGTCCATTAGAAACCATAGTAACTGGAACCTCTAGTAAAGATTCAATATACTCAATATATTTTCTACAATTTTCTGGAAGTTTTTCATATTCTTTAATTCCACGGATTTCTTCATTCCATCCTGGAAGCACTTCATATACTGGTTTTGCCTTTTCTAATTTAACAGTTGTTGGGAAATCTTTCACAACTTCTCCATCAATTTCATATCCGACACAAATTGGAATTTCATTAAGGTATCCCAATACATCTAATACGGTTAATGCCACTTCTGTCGCACCTTGTATTTTACAACCATAACGAGAAGCTACTGCATCAAACCAACCCATTCTTCTCGGTCTTCCTGTTGTAGCACCATACTCGCCACCATCGCCACCACGGCGACGTAACTCATCTGCTTCTTCTCCAAAAATTTCACTAACAAATGCGCCTGCTCCCACTGCACTAGAGTAAGCTTTAACAACTGTTGTAATATTTTTAATTTCATATGGAGGAATTCCTGCTCCAATTGCTCCATATGCAGCTAATGTTGAAGAAGATGTTACCATTGGATAAATTCCGTGATCTGGATCTTTTAAAGAACCTAACTGTCCTTCTAGCAATATACTTTTTCCATTTTTAATTGCATCGTTTAAGTATACAGAAACATCACAGACATAAGGAGCTACCATATCTCTGTATCCATGTAGTGTCTCTAACAATTCATTTTCAACTAATAATGGCTTATGATATAAATGCTCCAATAAAATATTTTTCAACTCACATACACGAGTAACTTTTTCTCTTAATACTTCTTCATCAAATAACTCACTTACCTGAAAACCAATTTTAGCATATTTATCTGAATAAAATGGTGCAATCCCAGATTTTGTTGAACCAAAGGATTTTCCTGCTAAGCGCTCTTCTTCATAAGTATCGAATAATACATGATAAGGCATCATAATTTGTGCACGGTCTGAAACTAAGATTCTTGGCCTTGGCACTCCTTTTTCTACCAGTGATTGTACCTCATTAAATAAATAAGGAATATTCAAAGCAACACCATTGCCTATGACACTGGTTGTATGATCATAAAATACTCCTGAAGGTAGCAAGTGAAGAGCAAATTTTCCATAATTATTAATGATGGTATGTCCTGCATTACTTCCACCTTGGAAACGAACAATAATATCCGACTCCTTAGCAAGCATATCGGTAATCTTTCCTTTCCCTTCGTCTCCCCAGTTGGCGCCAACAATCGCTCTAACCATTCCTTTTTCCTCCTAAACTGTTACATTATCTATTACATTCTACGTATTGCACAACCTATAGTATATAGGATTCTAGATGGAAAATCAATACAGAAAAAATAAAAAATAGACAGGCTATCATAAGCCTGCCTACTAAACAATTTTCTTACACACTAATTTGAGCGGTTAGCCCTAGTTCTGACTTGTTTTTTTCTAAAATTAAATTTACAATTTCACTTAAAAATTCATCTACTTGTTCTGGTGCACGACCAATATACTTTGATGGCTCCATAGATGCATTTAATTCTTCTAAAGACAAACCGAATGCTGTATCAGCTGCAATCAACTCTAATAAATTATTATCCAGTCCAAATTCTTTTACATTCCTGCCTGCTTCCATAGAAAGACTACGAATTCTTTCGTGAAGCTCTTGCCTATCTCCCCCTTTTTTCACAGCATCCATCATAATATTTTCTGTTGCCATACATGGTACTTCTGCGAAGAAATGTTTCTCAATTACTTTCGGATATACAACAAGTCCATCTACAACATTAAGATATAAATCCAATATGCCATCGATTGCTAGAAAGCCCTCTGGTATACTAAGTCGCTTATTAGCTGAATCATCTAATGTTCTTTCAAACCATTGAGTCGAAGCTACTAACATCGGATTCATAACATCGGATATCACATAATTTGCTAGAGAAGCCATTCGCTCACTTCTCATTGGGTTTCTTTTATATGCCATTGCAGAAGACCCAATCTGATTTTTTTCAAATGGTTCTTCGATTTCCTTCAAGTGTTGAAGCAAGCGAATATCATTCGAAAATTTATGTGCACTTTGGGCGATTTGTGCCAATGTGTTTAATACCCTTGTATCAATTTTACGGGAATATGTTTGTCCCGATACTGCATAGCAACCTTCAAATCCCATTTTTTTAGCAATCATTTCATCTGCTTTTCTACACATTTGATGATTACCTTCAAATAATTCTAAAAAGCTCGCTTGCGTACCTGTTGTTCCCTTTGAACCTAACAATTTCATCGTTTCTAACGTATGATCAATATCTTCTAAATCTAGACATAGTTCTTGTAACCATAATGTTGCTCGCTTTCCTACGGTTGTAGGTTGTGCTGGTTGAAAATGAGTAAATGCAAGTGTTGGAAGATGCTTATATTCATTTGAAAATGAAGCTAATTTTTCCATCACATTCAGTAATTTCTTACGAACCAACTTTAAACCTTCTGTCATGATAATAATATCTGTATTATCACCAACATAGCACGATGTAGCTCCTAAATGAATAATGCCTTTTGCCTTTGGGCATTGCTCCCCATAAGCAAATACATGTGACATAACATCATGACGAACTAATTTTTCCCTCTCTTTTGCAACTTCATAATTGATATCTTCCGCATAAGCTTTTAATTCATCAATCTGTTCTTGCGTAATTGGAAGCCCTAATTCTTTTTCTGTTTCTGCAAGAGCAATCCAAAGTTTTCTCCAAGTTTTGAACTTTTTGTCTGGAGAGAATATATATTGCATCTCTTTACTTGCATAACGCTCTGATAATGGGCTTTGATATTTATCGTACATTTTATTTTCTCCTCATTTCTTAATAACAATGTTTCTTATCTTACATATTCTCCACGAATATCTTCTTTTGGAGGTTCCATCGGATATGTTCCGCTGAAGCAACCCGTACATATGGCTAGCCCTTCTGCCATCTCATTTAAACGCTCTATATTTAAATAAGATAGTGAATCTGCACCAATTACATCACAAATTTCCTCAACTGTTCTGTTATATGCAATCAATTGATCGCTAGATGGAATATCTGTTCCAAAATAACATGGATGTAAAAATGTAGTTGCTTATACCTTCACATGCTGTTCTTTTGCTCGTGCATCTCGCAACATCTTCTCA
>CAYJKD010000052.1:8954-14434 GCA_964370595.1 uncultured Lachnospiraceae bacterium | reverse complement strand
ATTTCAATTACATCTGCTTTTGACATGTCTAAACCTCCTAATTATCACAGCAACACTTCGTGTTCATTTTAATCGCATAACGGATTTCTTCATTGGTTACTGGAATTTGAATCATTGCTTTTCTTTTATACAACTGAATGTGTTTTTTATTTTTTCGTTTTGGTTTTTTGAGGATGCGTAGTTTTCCATCAACTAATTTAAGATATTCCCCTTCAACTTCAATTATGACATAAGTAATCCCCTGGTCGTGACCACAGGTTGAAATTACCATATCACCTACTTCATAATCCACGAAATACCTCCTATGTTTCTTCTAATGTCAGAATTTCCGGCTCGCCTTCTGTAATTAGAATCGTATTCTCATAGTGAGCAGATAATCTTCCATCTTCTGTTACTACTGTCCATTCATCATCAAGCCAAACCACATCTGATCTCCCTGCATTGATCATTGGTTCAATTGCTAGTGTCATTCCTGGCACTAACTTGATTCCTTTTCTATTCATTGCAAAATTGGGAATTTCAGGTTCTTCATGCAAATTTTTTCCAATTCCATGACCTACCAAATCTCTCACAATTCCATAACCAAATCCGTCAACATATTGTTGAATCGCTGATGATATATCATTGAGATGATTGCCAGCTTTTGCATACTTTATTCCTTCGAAGAAACTTTGTTTTGTTACTTCCATCAGTTTTCGTGCTTCTTCTGATGCATTACCAATTGCATAAGTTCTTGCAGCATCAGAATGATATCCTTTGTGAAATACACCAATATCTAAACTAACAAGATCTCCATCCATAATAATTCGCTTCGAAGTAGGTATTCCATGAACAACTTCTTCATTAACTGAAACACAAACCGAAGCTGGATAGCCATGGTAATCTTTAAAGGATGGAATACAATTATATCCTCTAATCGTTTTTTCAACTATTTGGTCAATTTCAATTGTTGTCATTCCAACCTTTAATTTTTCTGCAATTTGCTTATGAACGCTAGCGAGAATCTTACCAGCTTCTCGCATGCATTCAATTTCTCTAGCAGACTTTATGGTTACTGCCATATTATTCTCCTAAAATCTTTTCAACATTACCAAATACTACATTTAAATCTTGTGTTCCGTCTACTGTATGAAGTATTTTCGCTGTTTGATAGTATTCAATTAAAGGTTGTGTTTGCTTGTGATATACTTCCAAACGTGCTTTTACAGTTTCTGGCTTATCATCGTCTCTAAGTACCAGTTTCTCTGAACACACATCACAGCAATCGCCTTTTTTAGAAATTTTGTATTTCACATGATAAGTCATACCACAACTTAAACATGCTCTTCTACCGCCCATGCGATCAATAATCACTTCATCTGGGACATCTACATCGATTGCGAATTCAATTGCTTCTCCTCTTTGTGCTAAAGCAGCTGTTAAACTTTCTGCTTGAGGAATTGTTCTTGGAAATCCATCTAATACATAGCCATTTTGACAATCATCTTGACTAATTCGATCAAGAAGCATACCAATTGTAACTTCATCAGGAACTAATTGTCCTTGATCCATATAAGATTTTGCCTTAAGTCCAAGCTCTGTACCATTTTTAATGTTAGCACGGAAAATATCTCCTGTTGAAATATGTGGAACATGATATTTATCAGCTATCATTTTTGCTTGTGTTCCTTTTCCTGCTCCTGGTGCACCTAACATAACAACTTTCATAAATAAATCCCCTTTCTATAGTAATACTTAATCGTATTCAATTGTAAACAATTACAACCAATTCGTCAATCAAAAAAGGCTGCTGCTTATTTGCAGCAGCCTCTCTTTAATTAGTCATGTAAAAATCCTTTATAGTTACGAACAACCATTTTTGATTCAATTGATTTGATTGTCTCAATACTTACACTTACGATAATGATCAGTGATGTTCCCAAGAAGGATAGATTGCCAATAGTAAATAATCCTGAAATCATAATTGGAATCGAGCTAATTATAATTAAGCCTACCGCTCCAATAAATACGATGTAATTCAATAAATTATTTAAATAGTCTGAGGTCGGCTTTCCTGGTCTAATACCTGGAATAAAACCACCCGATTTTTTCATATTATTAGCTACTTCCAATGGGTTGAATGTCACTGATGTATAGAAATATGCAAAAAGCACAATCAATACCATGTAAATAATCATACCAATAGAGTATACTGGACGACTTGGATCAAACCATGATGATGAAGTCAATGTTGTAATAATCTCATAACCGAATGTACCAGAAGCTGGTCCACCGATGAATTGAGCAATTACAACTGGAAATGACATAATCGATGAAGCAAAAATAACTGGAATAACACCTGATGTATTAACTTTCAACGGAATATGAGATGCTTGTCCTCCAACTAATTTTCTTCCAACCATTTTCTTGGAATATTGAACTGGAATTCTTCTTTCTCCACCACTTAAAATTACTACAAAAACTACAAGTGCTAAAACAACTGCAACTATAATAATTACAGATACAGAAGCAACTGCAATCGATTTTCCTGCAATAAATCTTGTGTATAATGTATTAACATCCTGTGGTAATGCTGAAATAATGTTGAATAAAAGAACCATTGAGATACCGTTGCCGACTCCCTTTTCTGTGATTCTTTCTCCTATCCACATAAGGAATGCACTTCCTGCTGTCATTGTAGCAATTGCTACAATCGCATTCCACGCATTATACTCAAGTAATAACCCTTGTCTACCAAATCCAATTGCCATTGCTGTTGATTGGATTAAAGCTAAACCTACAGTTAAATAGCGAGTAAACTCAGCAATTTTCTTCCGTCCATCTTCTCCATCTTTTTGCATTTCCTCTAATTTAGGTATTGCAATTGTTAGCAACTGCATAATGATAGATGATGTGATATAAGGCGTAATACTTAATGCAAAGATCGACATAGAGGTAAATGATCCTCCAGTCATGGCATCAAAAAAGTTAAATGCATCTCCGCTCTGTTGAGCAAAAAAATCTTCAAAATAAGTTGTATTTACACCTGGGATCGGAAGTTCCGATCCTAGACGTATTACTATCAACATTAAGGCTGTAAAGATTAGTCTTCCCCTAATCTCGTCAACTTTCCATGCATTTCGGATTGTTTTTAACATATTAGTTTACCTCGCAGGTTCCACCTAAAGCTTCGATTTTTGTTTTCGCACCTTCACTGAATGCATCTACTTTAACAGTTAGCTTTTTGGTTAATTCTCCATTACCAAGAATTTTAACGCCATCTCTTGGGTTGCTTACAATTCCAACTTCTAATAAAGTTTCAACTGTTACAACTTCGCCGTTTTCAAATCTCTCTAATGCGCTAACATTAATTCCAACGATATCCTTAGAGTTACGGTTTGTAAACCCTCTTTTAGGAATACGTCTATATAAAGGCATTTGTCCACCCTCAAAACCAGGTCTTGTAGCTCCTGAACGAGCTTTTTGTCCTTTATGACCTTTACCAGCTGTTTTGCCGTTTCCTGAACCATGTCCACGACCTCTTCTAAAGTTGTCGCTATGTTTCGAACCAGCTGCTGGCTGTAAGTTTGATAATTCCATAGCCTAGCACCTCCTTACAAAATTTTATACTTCTTCTACTTTTACTAAGTGTTTCACATGCCAAATCATACCTCTAATTGCTGCATTATCTGGCATTTCAACTGTTTTATGCATTTTTCTAAGTCCTAATGCTTCACAAGTTGCTCTGTGCTTTGGCACAGCACCAATTGGTGATTTCACTAATGTTATTTTTAATTTTCCTGCCATCTTTTTCTCCTCCTTAGCCTAAAATCTCTTCAACAGATTTTCCGCGAAGTCTTGCGAAGTCTTCAGGAGTTTTAAGCTCAGTTAAACCTTCAATAACAGCTAAAACCACATTAGTTTTATTGTTAGAACCTAAAGATTTTGTACGGATATTCTTGATACCTGCAAGCTCTAACACTGAACGTGCTGGACCACCTGCGATGATACCAGTACCTTCTGGCGCCTTCTTAAGTAGTACAGATGCACTACCGAATCTTGCAATGTGATCATGTGGGATGCTCTTATGGTCATCCATTGGAATAGCAACTAGATTTTTGATAGCTGCTTCTTTTCCTTTACGGATTGCTTCTGGAACCTCTCCTGCTTTACCAAGACCTGCACCTACGTGTCCGTTTCCATCACCTACTACTACTAAAGCAGAGAATCTCATGGTACGTCCACCTTTAACAGTTTTCGATACACGCTTGATTGCTACTACATTATCATTTAATTCCAATTGACTTGGGTCAATAATTGTACGCTTCATGCTGTTCTCCTCTCTACTAGAATTTCAGACCAGCCTCACGGGCTGCGTCTGCTAATGCTTGAACTTTACCATGGTAAATAAAACCACCTCTATCGAAAACAACTTCAGAAATTCCTTTTTCCATAGCTCTTTTAGCGATTAGAGTACCAACATATGTTGCTGCGTCAACATCATTAGTTTTTTCTAATTCAGTCTTCACTGCTTTTTCTACTGTAGATGCAGCCACTAAAGTATTGCCGACTGAGTCGTCAATAATTTGAGCATACATATGATTATTGCTTCTAAACACAGCAAGACGTGGTCTGCTTGCAGTACCTGCAAAGCGGTTACGTAGTCTTAGGTGTTTTTTTACACGAACTTCGCTTCTTGATTTTTTGTTAATCATCTTTACACTCTCCTTAATTATTTCTTACCAGTCTTACCAACTTTACGTCTAATCACTTCATCTGAGTACTTAATTCCTTTTCCTTTATAAGGTTCAGGTCTTCTCTTATCTCTGATTTCAGCTGCGTACTGGCCAACTTTTTCTTTATCGATACCATTGATTTTTATGATGTTTTGTCCTTCAAGAACAGACTCGATTCCTTCTGGATCTTCCATTTCAACTGGATGAGAATATCCTAGGTTAAGAGTAAGTTTCTTTCCTTGCTTTGCAGCTCTATAACCCACACCATTAACTTCAAGAGTTTTTGTATAACCACTTGTTACGCCAACTACCATATTGTTGATAAGTGTTCTTGTAAGACCATGTAAAGATTTCATTTTCTTTAAATCACTTGGTCTAGTTACTACGATTTGGTCATCCTCTAACTTGATATCCATTTCGATTGGTAACTCTCTTTCAAGAGTTCCTTTTGGACCTTTAACGGTCACTTTATTATTATCAGCGATTGTTACAGTTACACCTGCTGGAACCGCGATAGGCATTCTTCCTATACGTGACATGCCAATTACCTCCTACTTAGATTCTCGGAAGGTACTCTATAGTACCTTCTGTTTTCAGTTTTGTTAAGTTGCTTTACGGGATGTTCACTCAACTATATTCGCGCTTTGCGCTCATTAAGGTTCGTGAACGACCTCGCACTAAACTCATGCTTCGCTTTCAGCTCGCATTCATTAAGTTGCTTTACGGGATGTTCACTCAACTATATTCGCGCTTTGCGCTCATTAA
>CAYJKD010000052.1:0-8854 GCA_964370595.1 uncultured Lachnospiraceae bacterium | reverse complement strand
CTTGTAAGCATATCTGCTATCGGATCGCTCATCATCATGATGTGATTTCCTCCTTTAATAATCTAATTTTGGGTGTACTTGAATCGTTCTGTTTTACTTTCAAATTACCAGCTTGCTTTTTTAACGCCTGGAATTTGACCTTTATAAGCAAGTTCTCTAAAACAAATACGACAAATACCATATTTTCTTAAATAAGCATGTGGACGTCCACAGATTCTACAACGATTATACTCTCTTGAAGAGAATTTCGCTGGACGTTGTTGCTTAATCTTCATTGAAGTTTTAGCCATGGATCTTTCCTCCTAATTATTTTGCAAATGGCATTTTGAATAATGTCAAAAGTTCACGAGCTTCTTCGTCGGTTTGAGCAGTAGTTACGAAAATAATGTCCATACCTCTTACTTTATCAACTTTATCGTATTCAATTTCTGGGAAGATAAGTTGCTCTTTAATTCCAAGAGCATAGTTTCCTCTACCATCAAATGCGTTAGGATTTACACCGCGGAAGTCACGTACACGTGGTAATGATAAGTTAATCAGACGATCTGCAAACTCATACATTCTTTCTCCACGAAGAGTAACTTTACAACCGATTGGCATACCTTCTCTTAATTTGAAGTTCGCAACGGATTTTTTCGCTTTTGTTGTTACTGCTTTTTGACCTGCAATGATCTCTAAATCTCTAACTGCAGCATCTAAAACCTTAGCGTTGTCTTTCGCTTCACCAACACCCATGTTGATAACGATTTTTTCTAATTTTGGTACTTCCATAACATTCTTATATCCGAATTTCTTTGTCATAGCAGCTACCATTTCATTGTTATATATATCTTTTAATCTAGCCAACTCTATGTTCCTCCTTCCTGCAATTAATCGATTACTTTACCAGTTGCCTTAGCAACACGTACTTTTTTACCATCTTTGATCTCAAAGCCTACTCTTGTAGCTTTTCCATCAACTACTAACATTACATTAGAGATGTCAATAGCTGCTTCCTGCTCTACGATTCCGCCTAATTGATTTCCAGCACTTGGTTTTGTATGTTTCTTGATTTTATTATATCCTTCAACAATTACCTTGCCATCTTTCACGCTTAAGACTTTACCGGTCTTATCTTTATCTTTCCCAGTAATTATTTTTACTAGGTCATTTTTCTTGATTTTTTGCACAGTCGCACCTCCTTAAAGTACTTCAGGAGCAAGAGATACAATTTTCATGAATTGCTTTTCTCTAAGCTCTCTAGCAACTGGTCCAAAGATACGTGTACCTTTTGGTGTTTTGTCATCTTTGATAATTACAGCTGCGTTCTCATCGAACTTAATATAGGAACCGTCTTTACGTCTAGCGCCTTTAACAGTACGCACAACTACGGCCTTTACTACGTCACCTTTCTTTACAACGCCACCTGGTGTTGCATCCTTAACGGAAGCGACGATTATATCACCGATATTAGCATATCTTCTTGTTGAACCACCCATAACACGGATACAAAGTAATTCTTTTGCTCCTGTATTATCAGCAACTCTCAGTCTAGTTTCCTGTTGAATCATGCTGAATACTCCTTCCTAAATAAACTATTTAGCCTTCTCAATAATTTCTACAAGTCTCCATCTCTTATCTTTTGATAATGGTCTTGTTTCCATAACTTTTACTGTATCACCCATTCCACACTGATTGTTCTCATCATGTGCTTTTAATTTAACGGTTTTCTTAACGATTTTACCGTATAGAGGGTGTTTAATATGGTCAACGATAGCTACTACGATTGTTTTGTCCATCTTGTTGCTAACAACTTTGCCCACACGTGTTTTTCTTAAATTTCTTTCCACGGTTATATTCTCCTTTCATCCAGTTCCCATTGGGGACTTGCTTCTTATGCCAGTTTTGCTTTTTCTGTAATAACAGTTTGAATTCTTGCGATATTCTTGCGAACCTCTTTGATTCTGCTGGTATTATCTAACTGGTTAGTTGCATTTTGGAATCTCAAGTTGAAAAGTTCTTTTTTTGCAGCTACTAATTCTTCGTTCAACTCTGCAGCTGTTTTTGCCTTTAAGCCTTCTACGTATTTATTAGTTTTCACTGTTATCACCGCCTTCTAAATCTGCCTTAGCAACGATTTTACATTTGCATGGTAACTTGTGCATAGCTAGACGTAATGCTTCGCGTGCTGTTTCTTCTGGAACACCAGCGATTTCGAACATTACTCTACCTGGCTTTACTACAGCTACCCAGTACTCTAGAGAACCTTTACCAGAACCCATACGTGTTTCTGCTGGTTTAGCAGTAACTGGTTTATCTGGGAAAATTTTGATCCAAACTTTACCACCACGTTTGATATAACGTGTCATAGCGATACGAGCTGCTTCGATTTGGTTTGATGTAATCCAAACTGGATTCTGAGCCACTAAACCGAATTCACCGTAGCTAATTTTATTTCCTCTTAAAGCTTTACCCGCCATAGATCCACGGAACTGCTTGCGGCGCTTTACTCTTTTAGGCATTAACATTATTTATCTCTCCCTTCCTTATTTCCTTTAGTAGGAAGGATTTCACCTTTGTAGATCCAAACTTTAACGCCTAATTTGCCGTATGTTGTATCTGCTTCAGCGAAACCGTAGTCAATATCTGCTCTTAATGTCTGTAGTGGAATAGTACCTTCGCTATAGAATTCTGTACGTGCCATATCAGCACCACCAAGACGTCCTGCAACTGCAGTTTTGATTCCTTTAATTCCAGATTTCATTGAACGTCCCATTGTAGATTTCATAGCACGTCTGAATGAAATACGATTTTCTAATTGTTGAGCAATATTCTCAGCAACTAATTGAGCATCGCGGTCAGGTCTCTTGATTTCTTTGATATCGATAAATAATTTTTTATCTGTTAATTTTTGAACTTGAACTTTTAATTTTTCAATCTCAGCTCCACCTTTACCGATAACCACACCTGGTTTTGCAGTATAGATGATAACTTTAACTCTATCAGAAGCTCTTTCAATTTCGATTTTGGAAATTCCAGCACTGTAAAGTTTCTTTTTCAAGAACTTACGAATGTTGTAGTCTTCTACAAGGCAATCAGCGAAGTTGCCTTCTGCATACCATTTGGAATCCCAGTCTTTAATAACACCGACTCTTATGCCGTGTGGATTAACTTTCTGTCCCATATTTGCCTCCTATCTTTCATTAAGCACAACAGTGATGTGGCTCATTCTCTTCTCAATTCTGTAAGCTCTTCCTTGTGCTCTTGGTTTCACTCTCTTCATTGTTGGTCCTTTGTCTGCAAAGCATTCCTCTACATAAAGGTTTGCTGCATCTAAACCGTTATTGTTTTCAGCATTTGCGATTGCTGATTCTAATAATTTTTTAATTAAAGATGATGCATATCTAGGATTGTAAGTTACAATACCAAGTGCCTCTTGCACACCTTTACCTCTGATGGCATCTAATACGAAACAAGCTTTCTGTACAGAAACTCTAGCGTAAGATAACTTCGCTGAAGGTCTTGTGTCTTTCACTTTATTTCGTTCTCTTTTAATCTGACTTCTATGTCCTTTTGCCATTGCAATAACCTCCTTTCAAATCCTCGATTAACGTCTGGATTTCTTCTCGTCTTTTCCGTGTCCTCTATAGGTTCTGGTAGCTACGAATTCACCTAATTTGTGACCAACCATATCTTCTGTCACATATACAGGTACATGTTTTCTACCGTCATGAACTGCGATTGTATGTCCAACCATTTGAGGGAAAATTGTAGAACGGCGAGACCAAGTTTTAATTACTTGCTGTTGTCCAGCCGCGTTCATTGCATCAACTTTTTTCAATAAGTGAGCATCTGCAAATGGTCCTTTTTTTAATGAACGTGCCATAGGTTTTCGTCCTCCTTCAATTATTTAACGCCTTTTCCATCTCTTCTTCTTACGATCAACTTGTTAGACTGCTTATGTTTCTTACGAGTCTTAAGACCAAGTGCTGGTTTGCCCCAAGGTGTGCTTGGACCAGGACGACCGATACCGGTTCTTCCTTCTCCACCACCGTGTGGGTGATCATTAGGGTTCATTACAGAACCACGTACTGTTGGGCGAATACCCATATGGCGTTTTCTACCTGCTTTACCGATGTTAATCAGATTGTGCTCTCCATTACCTACTACACCGATTGTAGCGCGGCAGTTAATTGGAACCATTCTCATTTCACCTGAAGGAAGTCTTAAAGTTGCATATTTGCCTTCTCTAGCCATAAGCTGAGCGCCATTTCCAGCAGAACGAACTAACTGTCCGCCTTTTCCTGGATAAAGTTCGATGTTATGAACTTGTGTACCAACTGGAATGCTTGCTAATGGTAAGCAGTTTCCTACTTTAGCTTCAGCGCCTTCTCCACTCATTACTTTCATTCCATCAGTTAACCCTGCAGGTGCAAGGATGTATGCTTTCTCTCCGTCTGCATAGCAGATAAGAGCAATGTTTGCTGTTCTGTTTGGATCGTACTCGATACCGATTACAGTAGCTGGAATTCCATCCTTACCGTTTCTCTTAAAGTCGATCATTCTGTATTTTCTTCTAGAACCGCCTCCGCGATGTCTAACAGTAATTTTACCTTGATTATTACGTCCAGCATTCTTCTTTAAAGAAGAAACCAATGATTTCTCTGGAGTTGATTTTGTGATTTCAGCAAAATCAGAACCAGTCATGTGTCTTCTGGAAGGTGTATATGGGTTATATGTTCTAATTCCCATGCTCGTAACTCCTTTCGTTCTACACGCCAGTGTTTCGGAAGACAACAACGCCTCCGAGCGTGTCATTTATCATGGCGCAGTATAGTTTAATCACCGCCACCATATAGGTTGTTGTTATTTATTATAGACCTGCAAAAATTTCAATATCTTTGCTATCTGCTTTCAATTGAACAATTGCTTTCTTTGTCTTTGCTGTTTTACCGAAGGTCATACCTCTTCTTTTTGTTTTTCCATCAGCATTCATGGTGTTAACGCTAGCTACCTTTGTACCAGGAAACATTTTTTCAACTGCTTCCTTAATCATGGTTTTGTTAGCTTCTGGATGAACTAGAAATGTGTATTTCTTATCAGCCATTGCATTCATGCTTTTCTCAGTTACAACAGGTTTGAGGATGACATCATAGTATTGAATATTTGCCATTATGCGTACACCTCCTCGATATTTGCGATAGCAGATTTTGTTACTACTAATGTGTTGTATTTCAAAATATCATACACGTTAATTGTATTAACATATGCTGTTTTGATTAGTGGGATGTTATTTGCAGATTTCACTACGTTCTCGCTATTCTCTCCTACAACCACCAATGCTTTGTTTACGTTTAAGTTATTCATGATAGCTTTGAAGTTCTTAGTTTTGATTTCATTCATCACTAATTCGTCCACTACGATCAACTTATTTTCTTGAACACGACTTGTAAGAACAGACTTAAGTGCAGCTCTTTTCTCTTTCTTGTTCAATCTAATTGTATAGTCTCTTGGTGTTGGAGCAAATACTACACCACCGCCAGTCCATTGTGGAGATCTTGTAGAACCTTGTCTTGCATGACCAGTTCCTTTTTGTCTCCAAGGCTTTCTTCCACCACCAGATACTTCTGAACGTGTTTTTGCCTTTTGAGTTCCTTGACGCTTGTTAGCAAGTTGAGCAACAACAGCCATATGCACTAAGTGCTCATTAACTTCTACACCAAAAATTGCATCACTTAACTCCATTGTTCCAACTTCTTTACCTTCTATATTGTAAACAGATACGTTTGCCATTTGTGAATTCCTCCTTTCTACATTAAAGCTTATTTAGAAGCTTTAACTGTTTCTTTCAATGTCACTAAAGATTTCTTAGGTCCAGGAACAGCTCCTTTTACCAAGATAAGGTTATTATCAACATCGATTTGAACAATTTCAAGATTTTGAATTGTGATTCGCTTGTTACCCATATGTCCAGGCATTTTCTTTCCTTTAAATACCTTACTTGGATCAGATGCAGCACCATTTGAACCTGCGTGACGATGGAATTTAGAACCATGCGCCATAGGTCCTCTTGATTGACCATGTCTCTTGATCGCACCCTGGAAACCTTTACCTTTAGATACTGCAGTTGCATCGATTTTATCTCCTGCAACAAAGATATCAGCTTTGATTTCGTCTTTTACAGAATACTCTTGCGCATTCTCAAAACGGAATTCTCTAACAAATCTCTTGAAAGAAACTTCTGCTTTTGCGAAGTGACCTTTCATTGGCTTGTTAACCAACTTTTCTCTTTTGTCTACAAAACCTACTTGTACAGCTTTGTATCCATCGTTCTCTTCTGTTTTAACCTGTGTTACTACACATGGTCCAGCTTGAAGAACGGTTACAGGCACTAATACACCCTGCTCATTGAAGATTTGAGTCATTCCGACTTTCGTAGCTAAGATAGCTTTCTTCATTTTTCTTCCTCCTTACAGCGGATTACCTTGTCAGCAATCATACTAAAGCTTATTTTTGTTTCATTTTGATATCAATATACACACCAGCTGGCATTTCTAATTTAGATAATGCATCTACTGTTTTTTGGCTTGGTGTTAAGATATCAACAAGTCTCTTGTGAGTTCTTTGTTCGAACTGCTCTCTAGAATCTTTGTACTTGTGTACAGCTCTTAAAATTGTAACAATTTCTTTCTTTGTTGGTAGTGGAACTGGACCACTAACCTGAGCACCTGTTTTCTTTACAGTCTCAACAATTTTCGCTGCTGATTGATCAATCAGTTGATGATCGTAAGCTTTCAATGTGATTCTCATTACTTGTTTTGCCATAAAAAAAGTCGCCTCCTTTTCGCACTTTTGATTGAAGTACGACAAGCGGTGACTGTACACATCTCCGTGTGTGTCATCTAGACATCCACACTGCGTTACTGCATATTACTTACAGCTGTTCAATTGGTACAGTGACTTGTCGTCAGTTTCCTAACTTGACATTCGCTCCACGGAACACCCATTCTTTCGAACGGCAACCTCGCGCTTCTTTGCTATCATGTCACAGCCTTGTAATAATACCATAAGTTTTTTCATATTGCAAGTGTTTTTTTGTTTTTTTTAAAGTATTTTTTTCAATCCCCTTTCAAACAATCACTGATTCACGAATCAACTTCAAATAAATGGATGTTTTAAAATGCTATTATATATTTATACGAAATCTTGCGGACTTTATGTGTTAGTTTTGGCCTTAATCCAGACTAATTTACCCACTAGATATACTCTTTTGCAAAAACTTGTTGAATTTAATTAAAACAAAAAGAAGACTTGCACGAACCCATGTACCAATGAGTTCATACAAATCTTTTTTCCGTTGATTCTATCATTTAAAAAATTCTCATCTTCTTTATTGTTTCAACAAACTCCTTATTAGAATTTGTTTTAGCAAACACGTCTAGAATTCGTTCCACAGAATCTTCTGGACGCTGTGTATTCGTAGCTTTTCGAATCATGTCTACTGCTTCTGATTCTGACTTGCTCAAAAGCAAATCATCTCTTCTTGTTCCTGATTTCAAGATATCAATAGCAGGGAATATTCGCTTTTCAGAAAGCTTTCGGTCTAATACTAGCTCCATATTACCAGTTCCTTTAAACTCTTCATAAATCACATCATCCATTCTGCTTCCTGTTTCTACAAGCGCAGTTGCTAGGATCGTCAAACTTCCACCTTGACGCATATTTCTTGCTGCACCAAAAAATCGTTTTGGCATATGCAATGCTGCTGGATCCAAACCTCCTGATAGCGTTCTACCACTAGGTGGCACTACCAAATTGTATGCTCTTGCTAAGCGAGTTATGCTATCTAGAAGAATTACCACATCACGACCATGTTCTACAAGTCTTTTCGCTCGCTCAATTACCATCTCAGACACTCTCTTGTGACGATCTGGCAATTCATCAAATGTTGAATATATCACTTCTACATTCTCCCCACAAACCGACTCTTTTATATCCGTAACCTCTTCTGGTCTTTCATCAATAAGAAGAATCATCAAATGAATCCCAGGATTATTTGTTGTAATCGCTTGCGCTACTTGTTTCAACAAGGTTGTTTTTCCTGCTTTTGGGGGAGATACAATCATTCCACGCTGACCTTTTCCTATAGGAGAGAGCAAGTCCAAAACCCTCATCGCAGTAGAACTCTGCCTTCCCATCTCCATAAACAGCCGACTATTAGGAAAAACAGGTGTTAAGTCTTCAAAATTAGGCCTTCTTTCAACAACATGTGTTGGAAATCCATTCACTGCTTTTACATATAGCAAAGCCGCAAATTTTTCAGTCGCTGTCTTCACTCTCCTATTGCCTAAAATAATATCTCCTGTCTTTAAATTAAACCTTCTAATTTGAGAAGGGGCAACATATACATCATTATCGCCTGGAAGGAAATTTTCACAGCGAATGAACCCAAAGCCATCTGGCATAACTTCAAGAATCCCACTAGCTTCCGCCCCACTATCAAGCTCCTGAACATCCTGACCATCAAGTGTTGATCCACTTCCCATTTCTCCTTTTCGCTCATCTCGTTCTACCATTCTTTTTTCCACGATTTTTCTCTCTTTCGCTTTTTCCTGCTCTATTTTTTCATTTTTTTCACACAAAGCATTAACAAGCTCTAGTTTCTTCATAGTAGACGCGCCTTTTATTCCTTGTTCTTTTGCTATCTCCTTCAATTGAACTAACGAAAGGGTCTCCAACTTATCTCTCATATATTTTCTCCATTCTTATTATAAAATTAACTTTTCAATATTAAAAAAAGGGGGGATGAATCAGATTATAGAAATCACGAAACAGATCAAAGTTTCCAATTTGCTCAATATGCCTTAGATTGACA
>CAYJKD010000051.1:13944-14649 GCA_964370595.1 uncultured Lachnospiraceae bacterium | reverse complement strand
TATCATTTTACCAAGTTAACCCAGAACAGACAAAAAAACTATATGAAAGAGCACTTTCTTTTGCAAATTTATCAGGGACAGAAACGGTTTGGGATCTTTACTGTGGAATAGGAACAATTTCTCTTTTTCTAGCACAAAAAGCAAAAATGGTTTATGGAGTTGAGATTATCCCTGAAGCGATTGAAGATGCAAAGCAAAATGCACAACTTAACGGAATTGAAAATGTAAAATTCTTTGTAGGAAAAGCAGAGGAAATTTTACCTCAGCAATATGAAAAAAATAAGATACATGCAGATGTTATTGTAGTGGATCCTCCAAGAAAAGGTTGTGACACAGCTTGTTTAGAGACAATTGTGAAAATGCAACCAGATCGGGTCGTATATGTAAGTTGTGATTCATCTACACTTGCACGAGATGTAAAATATTTAAGTGAATTTGGATATGCAATTGAAAAATTACAAGTAGTAGATCAGTTTGTTTTTTCTACTCATGCAGAAACAGTTGCATTGATAACCAAGAGAAATTGATGTTAAAGCTATAGATTAAAAGTAAAAATATTATAGGAAAAGGTATGGTTTTTCTATTCCATCTTTAGCAATTACTAAGTACAATTGAACTAGCAAATGATAGGTGTTTTCAGGCAAATTATTAATAGTTCAGAAAGGCTAAATAGTATGAGGGAAATGGAAAAAATAAAAGTAGGAT
>CAYJKD010000051.1:10453-13934 GCA_964370595.1 uncultured Lachnospiraceae bacterium | reverse complement strand
TGGAAGATTAGGGTACCAGCACGCAGTAAATTGTGCAACACAAATTCAACATGCAGAACTGTATGCTATTTGTGACACAAATAGCGAGCAACTTACTCATGTTGCAGATGAATTAGGTGTTTTTAAACGATATTCGGATTATAATGATATGTTAGAAGATTCAAATATTGATGCCATTATTATTGTATCACCATCTGCAATGCATTGTGATCAAATTGAAAAAGCACTTTCAAAAGGAAAACATGTATTTTCTGAAAAACCCCTTGGCACAACGGTTGAAGAGTGTAAAAAAGCAGAAAAAGCAGTAGAAAAATATTCAGATAAGATATTCATGCTTGGATTTATGCGTAGGTTTGATCCATCGTATCAATATGCAAAGAAAAAGATTGATGCAGGAGAAATTGGCAATATTGTAATGATGCGCTCCTACTCACAAGATCCAGAATCAGCAATTGAAGGTGCAATTAAATTTGCCGCACATAGTGGTGGACAATTCCTAGATATGTGTGTACATGATATTGATCTTGCACGTTGGATGATTAAATCTGAGCCAAAATCAGTTTATGCAATTGGTGGATGTTATGCACATCCCGAATTTGCAAAATACAAGGATGGAGATAATGTTTCATGCTTAATGCAAATGGAGAATGATGCGATGGTATTTCTTTTTGCAGGTAGAACGGCACCACATGGATACAATGTAGAAACAGAAATCATAGGAACGAAGGGAACGCTCCGAATTGCAGGGGTTCCACAGAAAAACCATGTTGAAATTCTTGATACGTTTGGAGTTAGGCGTGAATGCAGCCAGAATTTCCTAGAAAGATTTGAGGAATCTTATAAACAAGAGCTTATTGTTTTTATTAATGCGATCCGTGAGAATAAGAGAACAGAGGTAACGGTGTATGACGGAACAAAAGTTTCAGAGATTGCATATAAATGCAAAGAATCTTTTGAAACAGGAAAAATGCTTACCTTTTCATAAAAACATCCCTACTTTTTCTGGTACTACAGAATGAGTAGGGATGTTTTTGTAGATGAGTAGCTATAGGGAATCTAGAAGAGGAATCGTTTCCTTTCTATATTGTTTTGGGGAGATGCCCATCGTTTTTTTGAAAATCAAGCAAAAGTAATTGGAGTCATTAAATCCAGTTGCATCAGAAATTTCATATATTTTATAATCGGATGTAGTTAATAGAAAACAAGCACGTTCTATTCGTTTTCGTGTTAAGTAAGTGCTAAATCCCTCGTTTGTTTCTTTCTTGAACAACCGCGATAGATAGGATGAATTCAAGTGAAAATGTTCCGCGAGTACAGCAACAGATAAATCTTGATCAAGGTTAGAGGTAACATAATTTTTAATATTTTTTATTATATTTGATGAATCGGATTGATTCACATGAAGTGCAGAAGTATTATGATTGATAACAATTTTTTTATATTCCTCAAATAGCTTTTCGTTATACCCAGATTGTTCTTCAGAAATGGATTGCACTAATTGCTTTAAAATATTCATGAGAATATCTTCATCAATAGGTTTTAAAAGAAACTCCTGAACATTTAACTTCAAACAGCTGTGCGCATATTCGAATTTATCATACCCTGTCATTACAATGATTTTCATGTTTTGATTATTCATTCTTATTTTCTTGATAAGATCAATTCCATTTTCTTTTCCCATTTGAATATCTACAATTAAGATATTAGGAATCATATCACGTATGATCTCAATTGCATTTGAAACAGAGCTAGCAACACACACTTCTTCAATCCCAATAGAATTCCAGGGGATTCCTCTTTGGATTCCAGTTCTTATCATTTTTTCATCATCAACAATTAGTGCTTTTATCATACTGAGTTCCTACCTTTCTGTGATTGAGAATGGGAAGAGAGATAGTAACTTGAGTTTCTCTCTTTGGGTTTAATGAGTAAAATAATTTGAATTTATCTCCATAACGATGCAATAATCGGTAATGTACGTTGCGGATTCCGAATCCAAACCCTTCATCGCCACACCTAATTGCCTCATTGATTCGATCAATGGAATCATTACTTAAATGCATTCCATTGTCAGTTATTTTGATACAAATCTCATGGTCTGTTTGGTAAGCTTCAATGTGAATGAAACCGTTTCGGTTGTCTAAAGATTTAATTCCATGATAAATAGAGTTTTCAACTAAGGGTTGAAGGGTTAGTTTAGGAATCATCATTTCATTTAAAGATTCATCGCATGAGAATTTATAATCTAGTATTTCTTCATAACGCATTTTTTGGATGATTAAATAGTTTTTAGTAAGTTCAAGTTCTTCTTTCCAGGTAATAATCGCTTTTCCTTTACTTAAGCAAGTACGGTAATAGGATGCTAGTGCTTTAATCATTGTCGAAATTTTTTTATTACCATCTGCAATTGCTTGCCAGTGGATGCATTCTAATGTATTGTATAGAAAATGTGGCTGTATTTGCGTTTGAGCAATACTAAATTCTGCTTCAGCAAGTTTGTATTCTTCATGAGATACTTTTGATAATAAGTCATTGACAGTATCTAGCATGAGGTTGAATCCATCACATACAGTTTTCATATCAATATCAGTTTCTTCCGATGGAATTCGTGTATCCATATTTCCAGATATGACAGATTTCATAGCGGCGATTACAGTATTCCAAGGTGCATAGGACTGAGCTATCATGCGTTTGAGGGATTCTAGCATGAAGAAAATAATAAGTGCAAATAGTATTCCGATAATAATAGATAGTATGATTCCTGATTCGAATAATGACCACCAATTTATTTTTATAATGTAGTAACAAGAATATTCAGGAATTTTATAACTTAAATACACACCTTCACTTGTAAATTGTGTTGTTCCAAGTTTAATATCTACATTGGATACCGTTTGAATATCAGCATTTGAAAATATATTCCCATTAGAATCTGAGAGGTAAAATTGTAAATCATCTTCTCTGGAATATAAGGATGGTAAAATAGAACTTTGCTTAAGATTGATGCATAGTAGTGCAATTTCTTCATCTAAATTATGTGTAGAATAAATTGGAAAATAAAGAGAAAGTTCATCATCACTTATATTTTGCAGAGAGTAATTAGTATTATTTAATATTTTAATCCCATTTCCACGTATATGGATTGCTTCTTCATAATCCGAGGTTATATTAGCACCTAAAAGGGTATCATAAATTGGAAAGCGGTTAATTGCAGTAATTGCATCATTATTTTTATCAATTATTGTAATAAAATTAATATCATCACTTAATGAAGTAATGCTCTTTAATTCTAAGTATAATGAGGTGGAGTTATTAGCGTTAGTATTGTTATAATACTGCTGTACTTCAGCATTGTGAGTGATCATTGTATAGAGAGAATAGTAGAAATTTAGGCTATTGTTGAGATTCGAAGAAGCAGTCAGTAAATCTTTGGTAATAAGCTGCATAGAAAAACCGTAGATATAAACGGTTAAAATTGTAG
>CAYJKD010000051.1:7651-10443 GCA_964370595.1 uncultured Lachnospiraceae bacterium | reverse complement strand
ATTTTCAATGAAAATTTCCGCATTTTCTGTTCAAAGGTAAGATTGTCATACTTTTTCATGGATTCTCCCAACTAGTAATGTGTTATTTGATTTAATAACAGTATACAATGATAATAAGAAAAATCAAGGGAAAGATGCTGAAAAAGTAAAAAATTTATAGAAATTGGTATGAAATATATATTTTATTGTGCATAAGTAACAAGTATAATATGGATATAAGTTATTCGAAAAAATAATTAGGAGGTTCGAGTATGAAAAAGAGTATCAAAAAAGTTATGGCACTTTCATTAGGGATGTCTATGGTGGCAATGAGTTTATCTGCATGTGGTGGAAGCAGTGCATCGTCGGAAGGAGCTACAAATGGTGCTAGTGAGGATGGAGATAAAGTAATTACATTTTGGAATGCAGGAACATCTGAAGTAGATAAAGCAGTATATGATAAGGCAATAGAATTATTCAATACATCAACAGATAGTGGATATACGATTGAGATGACTGGTATTGCAAATGATGTATATAAAGAAAAAATAACAATTGCCATGAGTTCAGGGGAATGCCCAGATATTTATACAAGTTGGAGTGGTGGTCCAATGATTGAATATGTAGAATCAGGATATGCAAAACCAGTAACAGAAGTGTTTAGTGGCACAGAAGCACATGGAAAAATCTTAGATGCAGCATTGGCACAAGCGACATATAATGGAGAATTATATGCAATACCATTTTTTGATATTAGTATATCAGGAATCTTTTATAACAAAGAAATTTTTGATAAATATGGTTTGGAGGTACCTACAACCATCAGTGAGCTAGAATCAATAAGTGATACTTTAGTGACAAATGGAGTAACCCCATTTGCATTAGCAAATGCTACAAAATGGACCGGTTCTATGTATTTTATGAACCTAGCAGCGAGAAATGGCGGTCTAGAACCTTTTTCAAAGGCAGTTGCTGGAGATGGAACCTTTGAAGATGAAAGCTTTATTTATGCAGGAGAGAAAATTCAAGAATGGGTAGAAAAAGGCTACTTCCCAGATGGTGTTAACTCTATGGATGAAGATTCGGGACAAGCGCGTCAATTGCTATATCAAGATGCAGCAGCTATGAGTTTGATTGGTTCTTGGTATGCAGGGACTATTAAGAGCGAAAGTGAAGAATATCATGCAAAAACAGGTTGGTTCCCATTTCCAGCAATGGATGGGAAAGAAGAAAATGCATCAATCGCAATCGGAACTGTAGGTGACCAGTTTGCATCATTTAATTGTGAAGGAGAAAAACTAGAAGCTGCAGTAGAATTTATATCTATATTCACTACAGATGAAATGGTTGAATTTATAATGGAAAATGGAAAGGTACCTCCTATTAAAGGTGCTCCAGAGGCAGTGACAGATCCGATTCTTTCACAAGTAATGGAGTTTGTAAATAGTGCAGAAGCAGTTCAATTATGGTATGACCAATATTTACCTCCATCAGTAGCACAAGTACATCTAGATACTTGTCAATCATTATTTGGATTATCGAAAACTCCAAGTGAGGTTGCAGCAGAATTTGAAGCGGCAATGGAAGAGGAGTTAGCTGAATAAGAAATCGTTCAAGCTGTTTAAAGTGTAAAATACTTTAAACAGCTTGAAAAAAAAGGAGGGATTATGGCTGAGCATGTTACAACAAATTATGAGAAAAAAAATTACAAAGTAAAAGAAAAGTCTCTGTCTTTAAAATTCAGACAAAAAAGAGAATTAATAATTGGATCTACTGTTTTTTTGTTACCAGTAACATTGATTTTAGTAGTATATATTTTCTATCATATTATAGATACATTTTTAAAGAGTTATTATGATTGGAATGTAATATCCATTGATCGTTAATTTGTTGGTATATGAAACTGGATAGAACTTTCTACATATGAAATTTTTTGGAGTGCTTTTGTCAATAATTTAAAAATTATGATACTATCCATTCTTATTCAAATTCCAATAGGCCTTGCTCTTGCTACCTTTTTAGAATTTGCAGGAAAAAGGTTAAATAGTACCTTAAAGGTAATCTGGTTTATACCTATGTTAATGTCTTCGATTGCGATTGGATTTTTATTTCGTTATGCACTAGCAACAAATGGGGGGATTTTTTCAACGATTTCTCAATGGTTTGGAGGAGGAAACATTGATCTTTTAGGGGATCCGAATCTTGCATTATATGCAATTATTGGTGTAGTAGCATGGCAGTATGTTCCATTTTATATGGTGTATAGTATGGCAGCTTATACGAATATACCGACAGAAGTTTATGAAAGTGCGATTATTGATGGGGCAACAAAAGGGCAATATTTTAGAGGAATTGCATTACCATTACTATTACCATCGATTAAAACAGCAATTATTTTATCTATGGTAGGATCTTTAAAGTATTTTGATTTAGTATATGTAATGACAGGCGGAGGACCAGACAATTCAACTGAGTTAATGGCAACCTATATGTATAGTCAATCATTTTCAGAGTTCAATATGGGTTATGGTTCAGCAGTAGCAGGTGGTATGTTTATTTTAATATCATTATTTTCTATAATTACGATGAAGTTAGTAAAAAATATTGGAGAAGGGAAGGAGGCATAGCGAATGGAGTTGACATTAGAGCAAAATCAAAGGGTTAGAAAATGGAGCGTAAAAACATTTTGTTTGAAATTTTTAACAAGTGCCTTAGTTATCGGTTGGTCCTTGATTACATTACTTCCTTTTATATTTATGATACTAAACTCTGTAAAAGAACAATTTGATTTATTAAATAATGGTGTATTTGCA
>CAYJKD010000051.1:0-7641 GCA_964370595.1 uncultured Lachnospiraceae bacterium | reverse complement strand
TTTGCACTTCCAGAAGTTTTTTATATTGAAAATTATGTTGAAGTGCTTAGTGGCGATTTTTTTAACTATTTTTTAATAGTGTAATGGTTCTAATTATTAGTATGATATTATTATTATTTATTGCATCGTGTGCGGCATATCCACTATCAAGGTTTAAAATGAAAGCAGGGAAATACATTCTTGCAATTATAGTGGCATGTATGTCAATTCCAATTCATATTACATTGATTCCTATTTTCAAAATGAGTCAAGACATGGGAGTTTATGATAGTATTTGGGCATTAATCGGACCATATATAGCAATGTCAATTCCGATTTCTGTATTTATTTTAACAGGATTTATGGAACAAATTCCAGTACAGATTGAAGAATCTGCAAAAATTGATGGGGCAAATATTTATAAAATATTTTTCTCGATGATTTTGCCATTGTCAAAACCTGGAATTGCTACATTAATTATTTACAATGGGGTAGCAATGTGGAATGAATTTAGTTTCGCATATACACTTACCCAAAGTGCCTCTAAGCGTACATTGCCATTAGCAGTATGGGAATATCGAGGGCAGCATTTGTTTAATACACCATTAATATTAGCAGTATTAGTACTAACAGTTTTACCAATGATCATTCTTTTTATTTTTAGTAAGGAACAGTTAATAAAAGGTATGACTTCAGGAGCAGTAAAAGGATAATAGAATAGTAGAGAGGTGACAGAATGAAACAAGTATATCATGTATCAAAATTAGGATGTGATAAGAGCGAGGGAAGTGAACAAGCTCCATTTTTAACAGTTAATCAAGCTGCAAAAGTTGCAAAAGAGGGAGATACCATTATTGTGCATGAAGGAATTTATCGCGAATGGGTAAAGCCTCAAAATGGAGGATTTAGTGAAGCTACACGCATTACTTATACATCAGCACCAGGAGAAAAAGTTGTAATTAAGGGATCTGAAGAGGTAAATAATTGGCAACATGTAGAGGAAAACATTTGGAAGGTTGTGCTTCCAAATCACATGTTTGGTGATTATAATCCTTATGAAAAAACAGTAGATGGAGATTGGTTAATCTATCCAAAAGATTGGAAAGTACATACGGGAGATGTATATGTAAACGGGAAATCATATTATGAAGCAAGAACATATGAAGAACTTAAAGGAGCAAAGCAACGAGATTATTTTGTTTTCCCATGGAATGGGAGGAAAGAATATTATGCACATCCAGAAGATACCATCTACCAATGGTTTGCAGAAGTAGAAAAAGATATCACTACTATTTATGGTAATTTTCAAAATACGAATCCCAATGAAGTGATGACTGAAATTAATGTTAGAAAATGCTGTTTCTATCCAGATCGTGTAGGTGTGAATTACATTACATTTCGCGGATTTGAAGTTGCACAAGCTGCGTGCCATTGGGCACCTCCGACAGGAGATCAGGTGGGAATGATAGGAGCACATTGGAGCAAAGGATGGATTATTGAAGATAATATTGTACATGATGCAAAATGTAGTGCAATTAGTATTGGAAAAGAAAAGAGCACAGGAAATGAATTAAGCTACAAAAGGCAAAATAAACCTGGATATCATTACCAAATGGAATCGGTCTTTGAAGCGTTGAATTTTGGTTGGAATAAGGAAAAAATAGGTTCTCACATCGTTCGAAATAATGTGATTTTTGATTGTGGACAAAATGCAATTGTTGGACATATGGGCTGCGCATTTAGTCAAATTTATGGAAATCATATCTACCGAATTGGTGAAAAACATGAATATTTTGGATGGGAGGTTGCTGGGATAAAACTCCATGCAGCAATTGACACGCATATGTATGGAAATTGTATCCATGACTGTACACTAGGATTTTGGATGGATTGGGAAGCACAAGGAACACGAATTAGTAGAAATTTGATGTTTAATAATCAAAGAGATGGGTTTATAGAAGTTACTCATGGACCAATGGTTATTGATAATAATATTTTTGCGTCGAAATATTCCCTAGACAATCATGCTCAAGGCACTGCTTTTATTAATAATATTTTTAATGGATATCAGTCCAAGAGAAAAATATTAGATCGTGCGACACCATATCATCTACCACATTCTACGATGGTAAAAGGGTATGCATTTGTTCATTCTGGTGATGATCGATATTATGGAAATATATTTATGAAACAAGAAGATGAGCTTGATGATATGAGTTTTTATGGAACAGAAGGTTATAATGGTTATACGGCTTCTCTTGAAGAATATTTACAAATTTTAAAAGAAAAAGATGGTGATCATGAAAAGTATTTTGAAGTAGAACAACCGATTTATGCAAATAACAATGTATATTTAGGAGGTGCAAAAGCCTATGGGCGAGAAAACGAAAAATTTGAAAATGAAGAAAAATTGAATCTATCAATTGAAGTAAATGGTAATGATATCTATTTGGAAATGAATATTCCGAAAGGGGTACTAATAGAAAGCGAAATTGTAAATACAGAAAAGTTAGGAGTCGTTAGAATTGTAGATACAATCTACGATACTCCAGAAGGAAACGAGTTGAAAATCGATTGGGATTATACAGGAAGTAAGAGAAATGAAAAATCCTATATTGGCCCATTTAGTGAAATAACAGAAGGCACTAACAAGATAAAAGTTTGGTAGTGAAATGAAAATAGGAAATGCAAAAAAACAGTAGAGAAAAAGTTGTCGCTACTGTTTTTTTTGCGTGTAATGTAAGTGTCAGTATTTAAAATAATGATTGACAAAAAAGTTAGCATATGCTAACATATCGAAGATTAGCTGAAACTAATTAAGAAAAATCTAGCTAATAGTTATAGAAAGGTCATACAAATGAAAAATAAAAAAATCACGATTATACTGATTTTCTTAATTGTAGTATTGTCCTGTATCTCCATATTTATTGGAGCATATAATGTATCACTTGCAGGAATACTTGAAGGGGATTTCAGAGAAGTTATGATCATGGTAAATTCAAGATTACCACGGTTATTAGCAATTTTATGTACAGGTGTAGGAATGAGTGTTGCTGGTCTTATTATGCAAAACTTATGTATGAATAAATTTGTTTCGCCGACAACTGGTGCAACGATTTCGTCAGCACAGCTAGGTATTATTATTGCACTTTTATTCATACCATCTGCGAGCCTTGCAGTAAGAACCGCATTTTCCTTTGGTACATCTATTATTGGAACATGGGCTTTCGTGTGGTTTGTTCAAAGAATCAAATTTAAAGATGTAATCATGGTACCACTAATCGGAATCATGTTTAACTCCGTAATCGGAGGAGTGGTAAGCTATCTTGCCTATGAAAATGACTTAACGCAAGTGTTAAGTAATATGCTTGTGGGAGATTTTTCATTAGTATTAGCAGGAAGATATGAAATCGTGTTTTTGATTTTACCATTGGTTGTTGTTGCTTTTATTTATGCAAATCATTTTAATATCGTGGGAATGGGAGAGAACTTCTCAAAAAACTTAGGGGTAAATTACAAGCTTGTAATGTTTGGAGGGTTACTAATTGCAGCTGTGATTACGGCAAGTGTAGTTGTAACCATTGGCACAATCTCCTATATTGGCTTGATTGTTCCCAATATTGTAGCAATGTTTAGAGGTGATAAAATAAGAGGAAGTATCCTTGATGTAGCACTATTTGGAGCCTTGTTTGTTCTTGTTTGTGATATGATTGGGCGTATGGTTATTCGGCCATTTGAAATGCCAATTGAACTTATTTCTGGAATATTAGGAAGTATTATTTTCATTATATTGTTGTTCAAACGGTTGAGTTCAGGGAAACCAAAAGTAAAAAAAGAGGAGGTTACTTGCAATGGTTAAATCATCTTCCATGACAAAGTTAATCCTTCTATTAGGAATTTGTGTAGTATTTGCTATTACATATCAATTTATTTTTGTGGATATGAAATTTTTTGGATATGCGATGCGTATACGTACACCGAAACTTGTAACTATGATAATTGCAGCATTTTGTATAGGAACTGCAAGTATTGTGTTTCAATCTATTATACGAAACAGAATTGTTACGCCATGTCTATTAGGCATGAATTCACTTTATATTTTAATTCATACAGCAATTGTGTTCTTTCTTGGAGGATCTAGCTTATTTGCAGCGAATAAATATGTTTCATTTTTAGTTGATATTGTATTAATGGGATCCTTAGGAACAGTTATATATGGAACCTTGTTTAAAAAGACAAAATATAATATCCTATATGTATTATTAGCTGGAACTGTACTTGCTACATTTTTTACAAGTGTATCAAACACAATGACAAGGGTAATGGATCCAAATGAATATGATAAAATGCATACAGAATTAGTAGCAGGATTTGATCATGTAAATGCAGAACTAATCTATATATCACTAGCTTTTATTGTGATAACAATTTTCTTTTTCTGGAAAGATTTTAAGTTATTAGATGTAATTACTTTAGGTAAAAACCAAGCTATTAATTTAGGTGTAGATTATGATAGAACAATAAAAAGGCTTTTAATTGCAGTAACATTTTTTATCACAATTGCAACTGCTTTGGTAGGGCCAATTTCATTCCTAGGTCTTATTATTGCAAATCTATCAAGAGAATTGTTTAAAACCTATAAACACAGCTATTTAATACTAGGTTCATTTTTAATGGGAGTTGCAGTTTTGGTAGGTGGACAAACACTTATTGAACATGTATTTGGATTCGGAACACAGATTTCGGTATTTATCAACTTATTTGGCGGACTGTATTTCTTGTTCTTGGTGCTTAATAATAAAGGAGCAACATAATGAAAATAAAATCTCTTAATAAATCATATGGGGAAAAACAAGTTGTAAAAGAAGTATCATTTCAACTTCCTCGTGGAAAAGTTATTTCTTTAATCGGCCCTAATGGTGCTGGAAAATCAACAGTTTTAAATATCATAACAAGACTCATTGCACAGGATAGTGGAGAGATTGAGTTTGGTGGAACTGAATTAAAAAAATGGAAAAGTAAAGAACTTGCAAAAAAACTTGCTATTTTAACACAACAAAATAATGTTACAATGAAGCTTAAAGTAAGTGAACTTGTAGCATTTGGTAGATTTCCTTACTCGGGAAGTAATCTTACAAAAGAAGATTATGATATGGTAGATATGGCAATTAACTATATGGAACTTGATGAGTTTAGAGATCGATTTATTGATGAACTTTCAGGCGGGCAGTTACAAAGGGCATATATTGCTATGGTTATTGCACAAGATACAGAATTTGTATTCTTAGATGAACCAACAAATAACCTTGATATTTATCATTCTTCTAATTTGATGAAAATGGTACGTAAGCTAAGTGAAGATTTAGGAAAAACCGTAATTATGGTACTTCATGAAATAAATTTTGCTTCCGCTTATTCTGACTATATTGCTGCATTTAAAGATGGAGAATTATATAAGTTTGGGGTAGTCGAAGAAGTTATGACCAAAAAAACTTTAAAAGACTTGTATCAAGTTGATTTTGACATTCAAATGATAAATGGGAAACCTATTTCAATTTATTATTAAAGTATAGCCTCACTGATGAGTGAGGTTATAAAAAGAATATAAGTTAGTTGTTTGCAACTATGATATTACTGCAAAAGCATAATATATGATAAAAAGATTAGAAAGAGGGAAAAAATGAAAAAAGTATTATCAATTATTTTAGTAGGAGCTCTGAGTGCTTCTCTAGTAGCTTGCACTCAGACAAGTACAGAAGAAACCGTAGCAGAGGCAACAACAGTAGCAGAAGCAACAACAGCAGCAGAGACAACAGAAACAGTAGCAGAAGAAACGAGTGCTACAGTTACAGTGGCTGTAAATGATGCAGAAGGAAAACCAGTAGATGTAGTGTTTCCTTTAGATCCACAAAGAGTTGTATGCTTAAACTGGCAAACAGTTGATTTTTTAGATGCCATGGGAATGGGAGATAGAATTGTAGGTATAATTAAAGATGGTTCTTATCCTCCTCACTTACAAAAATATGTAGATGATGAGAATATTGTAAATCTTGGTGGAATGAAAGATGTTGATATGGAAGCGGTTATGTCACTTCAACCAGAAGTTATATTTTCTAGCGATAGAACAGAATCTATGTTTAACGAATTTTCAGAAATTGCACCAACTATGTCAGCAGCAGTTTACTATGATATGGGATTTATGGAAGGTTATAAGCATTTAGCATCACAACACAGCGCGATTTTTGGACTTGAAGGAGAAGTTGATAGCATTATTGCTGGATATGAAGAGCGAATTGCAGCAATTGCTGAATTTGCAGAAGGACAAACAACATTACTTGGAATTTTTGCAGGTGGCTTAAACACATTAGGAAATACAGGACGGGCTTCCATTGTTGTAAATGAAATGGGATTTGAAAACCTAGCAGGTGATGAAAATGTAAATCATGGTAATATTTCTTCTTATGAAGCTTGGCTTGAATTTAATCCTGACTGGATGTTTATATTAGATAAAGACACAGCAGTAGGAGAAGACGCACAAGCTGCAAAAGAGCAAATGGAAGTGAATAATCCAATTATTGCTGAAACAAATGCATTTAAAAATGGACAAATTGTTTATTTAGAGCCAGGTGCTGCATGGTATCTTGGTGATGGAGGTATTACAGCTTTAGATCTAATGATTACTTGTGTAGAAGAAGGAATTGGATTAAAGTAATGCTATTAACTAAGTAGTAGAAAAATATAAGATATAAAAAGGTATCGAAACTCATTTAAGTTTCGATACCTTTTTGTCTACAGATCCGTATACTATCTTTGAACCTATTTAAACCATCCAGTTGGTAAATAAGCTTTTGTATTTTCGATCATTTCGTCTGCTAAAGCTTGTATTTCTTTTTCTGATGCAGTTGATCCAATAAATAACGGATCATTTAAAAACGCTTTATAAACAAGTTCGCGATTACATGTGAGAGCTGCTTCTAGTACTGTTTCATGATTTTCTACATGTGGCATAATTAATTTTTTCACAGTGGAAGGGATACTACCAGCAATGATTGGTTTGATGGAATTACGTCCAAATAATGCATTTGTTTCTACAACTGCAGAAGAAGGTAGATTAGAAATTTGATTGTCAGTATTTGGAATATTAACATTACTGATTAGATCGCCTAAACCGCAAATCGCTTTAATTAATAGAATGCCTTCTTCCCCGGATGGTTTTATTTCTACGGATTCATCGCCATTTACTAATTTTCTACTACGTTCTAAACGCGTTTCTAAGTCGTTCTTTCTCCATTCAACGGTAGTAAGACCAAATTTCCAAGAAGTTACCGTTTCTGGATCTTTGAGATATTCATCGCCTGGCATGAATTCTGCAAGGTGGCGATCACCAGCAGCTGCAATGAGGCCATATCGTCGGAATAAATCAAATTTCACTCGATGGGCACTGTTGAAGGAAGAATTTGCCCAGTTCTTATCCGGATCATTAAAGCCTGTTTCATAGTGTGAATCAATGTAGTCACGATACATTGGGAAGAGATCGATTCCTTTATAAGAAGCTTGATCTACCCAAGTGAAGTGATTAATACCAAGAACATTAGTACGTATTTCATTGCGATTGATATCTGTTATTCCGTAAGTTTCTTCACAGATCGATTTTAAAAGTTT
>CAYJKD010000050.1:14430-14664 GCA_964370595.1 uncultured Lachnospiraceae bacterium | reverse complement strand
AATGAAATTCCTGCAATTCCTCCTAATCCAGCTGATACCATGGCTATCATGGAATTTAAGGTGTCTAGCATCTCACTCATAGAAGTAACATTATACAAGTCTTCGCTTTCATACTTGATATATAAAAAATCTTCAATCAATGTTTTTGTTTGAGCTGCCTGTGTCAAATCAATGATAGTAAATGTGTAGTTATTGATATTGGCGTTTCTTGCAAACTTAGATGCAGATGAATAT
>CAYJKD010000050.1:7934-14420 GCA_964370595.1 uncultured Lachnospiraceae bacterium | reverse complement strand
ACCATCTTCCATAATGTCATCTTGTTGTTCGATAATCCCTACAACTTTATAGGGGTTTCCATTTAATTTTAAATATTGGTTAAGCGCTTCATTATTGCTTCCAAATAGCTCTTGGGCAACATAACTACCAATTACGACTACACTTTGCCTTCCTGATATATCTGCATATTCTATATTTCTACCGAGTGCTAACTCCCAATCTTTAATATCGATATAATCTTCACTTACACCAATGACTGTAGTAGCGTCCATCTCTATCGATCCATTTTTAACAGATGCTTGTAAACTCACTGTAGGTGACATGTTCTCAAATGTATCTTGATTCTCATCATAAAATTCATACATTTCATCTACAGATAAACTACGAGAAGGTATGTTTGTAAGGTTGACAAGCATTTGATTCGTTCCCATACTTGTAAAACTCTCTGTCATATGATTCATATATGCAGTTACTACACTCATAAGAATAATTACAGAAGCTACACCAATTATGATTCCAAGCATTGTCAGGAATGATCGCATTTTATTGCTACGAATACTTCTAATTGCTAATTTAAACGATTGCAGCATATTCTTTCACATCTCCATCAAATATTATTTTTCCATCATGAATCTTTACCACACGTTTTGCCTCTAATGCTATCGAACTATCGTGGGTAATCATTACAATCGTATTTCCTTCTTCATTTAATTCTTTTAAAAAATTCAATACATCTACACTTGTTTTTGAATCCAATGCACCTGTTGGCTCATCTGCTAGAATTAAGGAAGGATTCCCAGCCAAAGCTCTTGCAATCGAAACTCTTTGTTGTTGCCCACCTGATAGCTGATTTGGTAAGTTTTTCCATTTCTCTGCTAAACCTACACGCTCTAAGGATTTCATCGCTCGCTCTCTTCGTTCTTCTAGTGATACCTTCGCGTATAATAAAGGTAATTCAACATTTTCTAATAAATTAGATTTTGGTAATAAATTATACTGCTGAAAAATAAATCCAATCATTCGATTCCGAATATCCGCTAGTTGATCGTCATGCATTTGAGCTACATCTTCTCCACCTAAATAATAATGTCCAGATGAAGGCACATCTAAGGCTCCAATAATATTCATCAGTGTAGATTTTCCACTACCTGATTTCCCAACAATTGCAACAAACTCTCCTTTATGAATGGTCAAATCTACTCCGTCATTGGCCCGTACTTCTTCACTACCCATTTGATATATTTTATAAATATCCTTTAATTCGATTAATGACTCCATGCATTACCTCTCTTTACTATTATGGTCGGCTACCACCGCCACCACCACCACCGGATGGTCTTTGACCTCCTGATGTATCACCTTCTGGCATCATGCCTGGTATCATCATAGAACTACTTTCAACTGTTGAGTTAACATAAATTTCATCCCCTTCATTTAGTCCACTTATAATCTCTACATACTCTGTGCTAATTAACCCTGTCTCTACTGTTACTGCTCGAAATCCAGCAGGGACTCCATTTTGGGATTCTACAACAGAATCATCTTTTACATATACTTGATTATTTCTCATCAATGCTACCACTGGTATCTGTAATACATCTTCAACTTCATCAAGTACAATTTCTCCGTCTACATTCATTCCTGGTAACAAATTTCCAACCTCATCTAAGGTAACCGTTACAGGGTAATTGGTTACTCCATTTGATTGTACACTTTCCAAACTGATATTGGTAATCGTACCTGTATACAATTCTCCTTCTAGTGCATCCGCAGTTATATCAACCTTTTGTCCAACTTTTATTTTCAGAACATCTAATTCATCGATAGACATTTGAAAGGTAACTTCTGACATATCATAGATTACAGCCATTTCTGTTGATGTATTCGTGCTTTTACTAAAATTATCGCCAGTCTTTGATGTTTTTGTGATAACTTGGCCAGAGATTGGAGCTGTAATTGTATAATTATCATAATTCTCATTAATATTATCTATGCTAGTTTGAGCAGACTCTAGTTTTTCTTCTGCAGAATCAAGGCTATTTTTATATCCGTTAAGTAAACTATCTTTATCTCCTGAGTCCATTCTAAAAATTGGAGTCCCAATTGTTACATAAGCACCTTCTTGAATAAGCATTTCTGCAATCTCTACCGTAGAAGAAAGCTGTGCATTCATTGTAGTGTCAACGGTCGCCTCAAAAGATGCTTCTCCTGCACTTATGAATCCATTTACAGTAGCAATCGCATAATTTCTAGTACTCAACCCACCTGGGTTTTGTACTTGTATCGTTACATCTCGAATAATACGCCCACCATCTAATACTTCGTCCATACTACTAACATTGGTAACCACACCTTGTATTTGCTCCTGTGTATCTGCTATCGTAAGTGTTGCCACATTACCAATACCAATCAATGCTGCCTCTATATTCAAAAAAGGAACTGTAATCTCCATTACCTGTTCACTATAAATCACAGCAATTTCAGAGTTGTTACTAATCTTATCCCCTACTTCAATCTGTAAATCTTGTATATATCCAGTGCGAGTAGCCTTATATATCCCATCCCCATAATCTGACATAACTTCATTATAATCATTCAATGCAATACTATAACTTTCTTGTGCTCGCACGAGTGAATTATTTGCTGATGTAATTTCAGATTCCATAGAAGATACATCAATTTGGTAAAGAACTTGACCTTCTGTTACTAAATCTCCCTCTTCAAAGTCTGCACTCACAATTTCTCCTTCCACCAAAGAAGTAATACTATACTCATCTTTTGGCTGAATGGTTCCACTTGATGCTAATTGAGATACTAAGTCTCCTCTTGTAACTGTTTGTGTTCTCACCTCTGAAGCTGTGGTATTTATTGATTTAGATTGGTTGTTATTCAAGTAATAATACCCTGCACCACCTAATGCTAAAATTCCAATTCCAATTATTATTATAATTTTCTTTTTTCCTTTTTTTGCTCCCATTGTTTCCCTGTTCTCCTTAATATTCCACATAATCAATTACTTGATACGTCGCATCTCCATTAGCACTTACAGTTTTTTCACAAACTAATATCACTTGATCCCCAACACGTAAGGAGCCATAAATAGAGAAAGCAAACTGCATCTGACTATCATTTAATTCATATTCAATCGAAGAATCGTTTGATAAAATAACACCTGTTGGGGTTAAAACATTAGCAGAACTATAATAAATATTCTCTACTGTACCTTTAACCATAACCCTACCAGTTTCTTCACTATCACTATCTGCAGTATATGCCCATACTGTTTTTGCTGCAACATTATAATATATAACAATATCATCGGAAGCGATTACTGCTTTTAAAGAATCATAAGTGGTTGGATTTCCATCAATGTATATACTTGCTTCTTGAATATTAAAAGGAACATAATCTCCTACCATTCGGTCACTTGGGATATGAATCGGTCCTTGTAACGTTTCATCTGCCAAAGCCATCGGATTTACTTCTCCATCTGCACTTACTTCACCACCTAATTCAACTACATATGCTTTCGTGCCTGTTTTCGTTTCTGTAGATAGTAAATTATAGAACAAATTCACACAATCATTACGATTAAGAATCTCATTTTCGTTTCTATTTAAGCCTTCATTTAATTCTAATGCATAAAATTTAGCCATTCTTCCAGAAGAAATATTCATGCCAAAATCTTCATTTGTATATCCGAGAAGTGCCATAATCCCTTTGGTTGCTTCTTGTAAAGTAATTGGCTGGTCTGGTTTAAATAGCCCTCCTAAATAACCGGATAACCAATCTTCTTCTGCACAAATTCGAATTGCTGCAGCATATTGATGGTCTTTAGAGACGTCTGCATATACAGGAATCTGACTAGCTGTTGGAAGATAATCTGCTAAGCTTGATGCCTTTACTAACATATTGGCAAATTCTCCTCTTGTAACAGACTGCTCCATGTTTACACTCACTTGCATAATTCCCATGACACCAACAACATTTCTTCTATATTCCACATTATTACTAGATGCTTGGCTTTCTAGAGGAACTATAGCACTAATCCCTATTGTTCCAGCTAGTAATAACAATGAATAATTGATTTTCATAGTTCATTCTCCTCTACTGATTATTTCTTTTACATCCTCTATTTTAAGAATTGTTTGTGTTTAAATTGTGTCTGCTATCTGTTTGTTTTCTGAATATCAAAAAAACCCCAAAATACATCTAACATGTATTTTGAGGATCCTATTCATATCATTTTTATAATGTTTGTGCTCGATCGTTAATATTTTTATTAAAATTAATAACGTCATGTTCATAAGACTGATTCATATATGATGAGGTAATCAAAAAATCTGCCGTTGCTTTGTTTACAGCCATTGGTATATCATATACTTGGGCTATTCTCATTAGTGCTTTAACATCTGGGTCATGTGGCTGAGCCGTTAATGGATCAGAAAAAAACACAATAAAATCAATTACACCCTCTACAATTTTTGCTCCGATTTGTTGGTCCCCACCTAATGGTCCACTATTAAATCCTTTTACGCGCAATCCTGTTTGATCTGTAATCATTCGAGATGTCGTTCCTGTACCAAATAATTTATGTTGCTTTAATATTTCAATATGTTCATTACACCATTGAATCAATTTTTTCTTTTCATTGTCATGTGCAATCAATGCGATTCCCTTCTCGCAATCAATTGTAAATGTAATATAATCTACACTCACTCTACATCCTCCTTAACTATTAAAGCATCAATATAATTCCACACTTCTTCTCGTCCTTGCTTCGTTTCAGAAGAGAATGGAATTAAGACATCTTCTGCTTTCATGCCTAATCCAGCTCGTACCATTTTTACATGTTTTTGAACTTGACTTCTCTTCAGCTTATCTAGCTTTGTTGCAATAATTACAGGAGTGTACCCATTAGATACAATCCAATCATACATCAATTTGTCATTTGAAGAAGGATCATGACGGATATCAATTAATAAAAATACGGTTACTAGCATTTGTGAAGTTTTAAGATATCGTTCTATCATCTTCCCCCACTTTGCTTTCACTTCAATATTTGCTCTTGCATACCCATATCCTGGTAGATCTACAAAATAACAAGCATCATTAATATTATAGAAATTAATGGTTTGGGTTTTACCAGGAGCTGATGAAATTCTTGCTAATGATTTACGGTTCATCATTGCATTGATTAAGGATGATTTTCCCACATTAGATTTTCCAGCAAAAGCAAATTCTGGGTTGATATTTTCTGGAAACGTACTAGTAATTCCACACACCGTTTCCAATTCTACTTTTTTTATTACCATAACTTACTTTCCTCTCAATCTTCATTCACGAATACGTTGGATAATACATCATCCATTGTTGTCGCATAAATAATAACTAAACCCTTTGTAATCTCTGAAGATATTTCAGATATGTCTGGTTTGTTTTTTTCAGGTACAATTACTTTTTCAATCTTTGCATTCTTCGCTGCCAATAATTTTTCTTTTAATCCACCAATGGCCAACACTCTTCCACGTAATGTAATTTCTCCGGTCATAGCTACTTTTGCATCTACTTTTTTCCCTAATACGGCTGATAAAATTGCAGTAGCCATTGTTATTCCAGCTGAAGGGCCATCTTTTGGTACTGCTCCTTGAGGAATATGGATATGAATCTCATGTTTTTCAAAATAATCAGCATCGATTTTGTAATTAGACGCAATGGAACGCACAAATGTAAGCGCCGTCTGTGCTGATTCTTTCATCACATCTCCTAATTGACCTGTAAGCATGAAATCTCCTTTTCCTTGCAACACATTTACCTCGATTTGCAAAGTATCTCCACCTACACTTGTCCATGCAAGTCCTCGTACGATTCCTACCTCTGCACTATCATTGGCATTATCAAAAAGAATTTTTTCGTTTCCTAAGTATTTCACTAAATTTGTTTCTGTAATTTTCAAACTTTTTTTAGAAGTTTCCAAAAACTCTCTTGCACTTTTTCGGCAAATACTTCCTATCTTTCGTTCTAAATTCCTCACTCCAGATTCTCTTGTATAGTTGCGAATTATTCGCTTCAATGCTCCATCTGTCATAGAAAATTTAGCTGGGTCTATTCCATTTTGTATTAACTGCTTTTCCAACAAATATCGTTTCCCAATATGGAACTTTTCATTTTCTGTATAGCTATTAATCTCTATAATTTCCATTCGATCTAGTAAAGGACCAGGTATTGTTTGCGTTGTATTAGCTGTTGCAATAAACAAAACATTCGATAAATCAATGGGTACTTCTACATAATGATCTCGGAAACTAATATTTTGTTCCCCATCTAATACTTCAAGTAATGCGGAAGCAGGATCACCTTTATAATCATTTCCCACTTTGTCAATTTCATCAAGTAATATAAGTGGATTAGATACCTTTGCTTGCTTTAATCCATCTACTAATCGACCTGGCATTGCTCCTACATACGTCTTTCGGTGTCCACGAATTTCTGCTTCATCTCTTACA
>CAYJKD010000050.1:0-7924 GCA_964370595.1 uncultured Lachnospiraceae bacterium | reverse complement strand
CCAAGGCTAATTCGAACATATTTTTTATTGATTGCTTTTGCTACAGATTTTGCAATTGATGTCTTTCCAGTTCCAGGCGGCCCAACTAAACACAAAATAGTTCCATTTCCTTTTTTAGTCAATATTCGCACTGCTAAATATTCCAAAATTCTTTCTTTTACTTTATCAAGCCCATAATGATCTTCTTCTAGCACTTGTAGGACTTGCTTTAAATCATCACAATCTTTTGATTCTTTATTCCATGGTAGCTCTAATAATGTTTCAAGATATGTACGTATTACATTTCCTTCTTGACTACCACTTGGGATGGTTTTTAATCTAGAAAGCTCTTTTTTTAACTTTTCTTTTACCAATTTACTTGCTTTTAGAGATTTTAATTGATTTTCAAATTCTTCAATTCCATCTCCAAAATCATCCCCTAATTCTTCTCTAAGAATCTTCATTTGTTCTTTTAATATGTATTCTTTTTGATTTTTATCAATTTTATTTTTAACTTTTTCATGAAAATCTCGTTTGATTTTAGAAATTTCTATTTCATTTACTATATTTTCAAGTAGAACTTCATAACATTCCACTTCAGATGTCGCAGATAAATATTTTTGTCTAACTTCTTGATTCCAAGGCATTTGTATCGCAATCTGAAGCATCAATTCTTCTAAATTAGATTCAATCAATAAATTAGGAAGTCCTTCCTTTGCAAATTTTACAAATTGCTTTCCGTATGAGTCTAGTTTTTCTTTCAACATTCGAATCATGGCTTCTGAAATGATATAATCTCCAACGCCAACACGATTTGGTAATATTTCTATCTCTCCAAATAAATACGGTTCATAGCTTTCAATATTCAGTAACTCTGCACGATCGAGCCCTTCCACCATAGCACGGACAACACCGCCTGGCATCTTTACTAATTGATTAATATAGGAGATTGTTCCATAGCGATACAATTCACTTATTGATGGATTATCCTCTTCTGGATCCATTTGCATCACTAAAAATATTTTTTGATTTTCTACCATTGCTCGCTCCAAAGCGGCAATTGATTTTTGTCTACTTATGTCAAAACTAATGGTCATTTTAGGAAGAACCGTTAGGCCACGTAAAGCGATCATTGGCATCGTACTAATTATTTGTTCCATCTTCCCCTCCTCTGTACTTCACGAATTTTCTAAAAAAAAATAGGAATTCTTACCATACAAGAAAACTTGTGGTTCGAATCCCTACCTTTCTATGCTAATATTAAGCGATTTCGTCTGTTTTATCTTTCTTTCTTCTGGAATTCATGGTTTTCTTAGGCACAGCTGTATCGCGGTATACGATTTCTGCATCTCCAGTACGAGTAATCACATCTTGTGTTATCCTACATATTCCAATTGTAGGATCAGAAGGAATCTCATACATCAAGTCCATCATAACAGATTCAAGAATAGAACGCAATCCCCTTGCTCCAGTTTTTCTTTCTAATGCTAATTTTGCAACTTCGACAAGTGCTTCATCGTCAAATTCAAGCTTCACATCATCTAATTCAAATAATTTTTGATATTGCTTAATCAATGCATTTTTAGGTTTTTTCAAAATTTGTACAAGTGCCTCTTCCTTCAATAATTCTAAGGATACATTTACTGGAACACGGCCAATAAATTCTGGAATAAGTCCAAACTTTGTCAAATCTTGTGGAAGAACTTTTTTCAATAACTCATCCACATCACGCTTGTTTTTATCTGCAACTTCAGCATTGAATCCTATCGAACCAACACTAATCCTATCTTCAATAATTTTATCCAATCCGTCAAATGCACCGCCACAAATAAACAAAATATTTTTTGTATCAATCTGAAGCAATTCTTGATGTGGGTGTTTTCTGCCCCCTTGAGGTGGAACACTTGCTACTGTACCTTCTAAAATCTTTAGAAGTGCTTGTTGAACACCTTCACCTGAAACATCTCTCGTAATTGAAACATTTTCAGATTTTTTTGTTATTTTATCAATTTCATCGATATAAATAATTCCATATTCCGCTTTCGCAATATCATAGTCTGCAGATTGAATCAGTTTCAATAGGATGTTTTCTACATCCTCCCCTACATACCCTGCCTCTGTCAGTGCAGTTGCATCTGCAATCGCAAAAGGAACATTTAAAATTTTTGCTAGTGTTTGTGCTAGATAAGTTTTCCCTGAACCAGTAGGTCCTAACATTAATATATTACTTTTTTGCACTTCAATATCGGATTTTGCCAAAGAAGTTACACGCTTATAGTGATTATACACTGCAACTGCTAATACTTTTTTTGCATCCTCTTGCCCGATTACATATTCATCAATAAAAGATTTAATCTCTTTTGGTTTTAATAAATTAATCGTATCTAGGTCAAATTCTTCTTCGCTTTGTCCTTCGAATTCTTCTTCTAAAATTTCAGCACATAAGTCAATACATTCATCACAGATAAAAACATTCCCTGATCCTGCAATCAGTTTTCTTACCTGTTCTTGTGTTTTTCCGCAAAATGAACAACGTACTCTTTCTTCCATTCTGTTAGGCATAAATAACTTCCCCTATCCTTTCATTCAGTCAAACTAATGACTTGAAATAACCTTATCTACAATTCCATACTTCATCGCTTCTTCTGCTGTCATGTAATAATCTCTCTCTGTATCACGAGCGATTACATCAAATGGTTGCCCTGTGTTTGCTGCTAAAATTTCATTTAACTTTTTCTTTGTATGCAAGATTTTATCTGCAACGATTTGAATATCAGTAGCTTGACCCCTCGCTCCACCAGAAGGTTGATGAATCATAACTTCTGCATTTGGAAGAGCAAAGCGTTTTCCTTTTGTACCTCCAGCAAGTAAAAATGCACCCATGCTAGCAGCCATTCCCATGCATACTGTCGATATATCACATTTGATATAGTTCATCGTATCATAGATTGCCATTCCTGCTGTAACTGAACCCCCTGGGCTATTGATATATAAATTAATATCCTTTCCAGGATCTTCTGATTCCAAAAATAATAACTGGGCTACAATTAAACTTGCAGACACATCAGTTACTTCCTCTCCTAGGAAAATAATACGCTCTTTTAATAATCTTGAGTAAATATCATAAGAACGTTCCCCTCTGCTTGTTGATTCTATGACATAAGGTACTAAACTCATCTTTTTCCTCCTACCTTTACCTATTGGTTCTTACAAAACACGTTAGATTTTCTCGTAAGAAAATCTAACGTCTTCTAAGTTGATACTATACTAATTTAGCTTCTGCTACTAAGAAATCTACTGCTTCTTGAACTGCTAAATCTTTTTTCATTTGTGCACGTTCTTTTTCGCCCATGAATTCTTTCACTTTATCTAATTCCATTTTGTATGCATCTGCCATTTTTTGAAGCTCTGTCTCTAGTGTTTCTTCTGACACTTCGATATTTTCTTTTTCAACTACTGCCTCAAGCACAAGACGTGTACGTGTCCTTTGCTCTGCCTGTGGACGCATTTGCTCCATAAGATTTTCAACTGTCATACCTGTAAATTGCATGTATTGCTCCATTGATAATCCTTGGCTTTGCATTCTTCTTGCATAGTCATCAAGCATATAGCGAGTTTCTTGCTCAAGCATTGCATCTGGAATATCCATTGACGCATTTTCAACTGCTTTTTGTACAACACGATTTTCATTTTCTGTTGTCGCTTGCTTTAGCTTTGTTTCAACAAGTTTCGCTTTTACATCTTCTTTATATTCAGCAAGTGTTTCAAATTCAGATACTTCACTTGCAAATTCGTCATTTAATTCTGGAAGTTCTTTTACTTTAATCTCTTTAATTGTTACTTTAAACATTGCTGGTTTCCCCGCTAACGCTTCTGCATGGTATTCTGCTGGGAAAGTAACATTGATTTCAGCTTCTTCATTAATAGATTTTCCGATTAGTTGATCTTCAAATGTATCAATAAATGAATGAGATCCGATTACCAAAGTATAATCTTCTGCTTTTCCACCTTCAAATGCTTCTCCATCTACAAAACCTTCAAAATCAATTACAGTTTCATCTCCATCAGCGATTGGACGATCTTCAACATTAATCTTTCTTGCATTTTGTTCTTGGATTTTCTTCACTTCTGCATCGATTTCTTCGCTTGACACTTCTGTTGATGCTTTTTCAACTTCCAATCCTTTATATTCGCCTAACGTAACTTCTGGTTTTAATGCCACTACAGCTGTATAGATGAATTCTTTTCCTTTTTCGATTTGTACAACATCAATCTCTGGTCTAGAAACGATTTCTAATCCACTTTCATCCATTGCATCTGCATATGTATTATCAATAATATCTCCAGCTGCGTCTTCATAAAGAACACCTACACCATAGTTTTTTTCAATGATAGCTTGAGGTGCTTTTCCCTTACGGAATCCAGGAATATTAAACTTTCCTTTATTCTTGTTATAAGAAGTTTTAAGAGCTTCTTCAAAACGCTCTGCTGATACTTCTACTGTTAATTTTGCCATATTGTTTTCTAAATTTTCTACTTTTAAACTCATTTTATGGTTTCCTCCTTGTATCTGTGTAGGGTCTTCTCTACTAACAGACCACACTTCAATTTCCCATTATATCACATACATTTAGGAATTACCATATGTTTTTTATATTTTTATTGTTGAATTTCCTTGCTTATTCTCATTGTTTTCTCTAGAAGAAAAGCAAGAAAAATCTCTGTTTTACAACTTGCATATCCACCTCGTCTACGATATACTCAAGAAAACTACAATAAGCCTAAAGGAGCCTAAATCAAATGGAAATCGAACGTAAATTCCTCATCAAAACCCCACCTTCTAACTACTCTCAATTCCCTGTCCTTTTTATTGAGCAAGCATACTTATGTACCGATCCTGTAATCCGAATTCGAAGGCAAAACGAGGATTACTTGTTAACTTACAAATCAAAAGGACTTCTTTCAAGAGAAGAGCATAACTTACCTTTAACAAGAGAATCTTATGAGCACTTAAAAGCCAAGGTGGATGGACTTGTTTTAACGAAAAAACGCTATCACCTTCCACTCCCTACAAATCTCACAATTGAATTAGATGTATTTGAAGGCGACTACAAAGGATTAATCCTTGCAGAAGTTGAATTTGATTCTGAAAAAGAAGCATTGGATTTCATACCACCTCAATGGTTTGACCGAGATGTTACGTTCTCTGGTGAATTTCAAAATAGTCGTTTAAGCAAAGAGAAAATTCATGTTATTTAAAAATTCATACCTGACATAATAAATGGAAAGGACGACAAGCTACGCTAAAATGCATAACTCATCGTCCTTTTCTTATGATTTTATGAAGCCACATTTACTGAATCCATTGTAAATTTACTTAAATAAGCTTCAAATCGGTCGTCATCGCCGTGCAAACGGACAGTCAATACTTGGTTTAAATCAAGAGAAAGTACACCTATCATCGATTTCCCATCAATCGTAACGCGATTATAAAACACGTCAATATCAATGTCACACTTTCCAGCTGTCAACACAAATTCTTTTGCATTATCTGGGTTTCTCAAACGAACTTTTATTTCTTTCATATAATCACTACTCCTTATATCACTTTCCTACAAAAACAATAGCTTTCATTTATAATTTAACATAAATACAACTTTATGTCAACTATCTTCTAATTTAATTTCCGACAATAGAGCAGAAAAAGCATTATTGATAGGTTCTTGTGTTTCTTTCTTATGTTTATTCAAATAATTCTGAATATCTTTCTTACTCACTCCAGCTCCTTCTTTTTTTCTCCTATCTTGAAAAGAACTAAGTTTTTCTTTATGTCCACAACCACATACAAAAATTTGCCCATCTCCTTTTCCTTTTAGGTTTAATTTTTTATGACAATTAGGACATCTTGCATTTGTAGTTTTAGATAATACTTCTCGATGTCCACAAAGTCGATCTTGACAAACTAATAACTCACTTGTTTTTCCTTTTACAGATAGCATTCGCTTCCCGCAATTCGGACATTTTGAGTTTGTTAAATTATCATGACGAAATTGCCCCTGTGCTACTTTTATCTGATTGACTACTTCTTGGGTGTATAAAACAATACCTTTCATAAATTCTTGCTTTTTCAATTCCCCACTTGTAATTTTAAGTAATTTACTTTCCCAGCTCGCAGTAAGATCCGGACTACGTAGTTCTACTGGAACAAGCTCTAATAATTGCTTCGCTTTTGCAGTAGTATAAATGTCTTTTCCTTTTTTCTCAAGTAAAAAGCTACCGAACAATTTTTCTATAACATCAGCTCTTGTCGCTACCGTCCCTAATCCACCTTGTTCCATTGCAGTTAGCAATGTACCTTCATTATAATGCGACGGCGCTGAGGTCTTTCCTTCTGTCAGGTTTAATTGTATTCCTGATAACACATGCCCTTTCTTCCAATCCGGGAATTGAACTGTATATGTATGATCATCCTCAACTGAATCCACTTGTGCATAAAGCTCTTTCCATCCTAATTGTAAAATTGCTTTTGCTTTTGCTGTAAACAACTCACCTTCGACCAACACTTCTAACTTTACTTGTTGGTACACAAAGGCTGGATATAGGACAGCTATGAAACGCCGAATAACTAGGTCATAGATTTTTCGTTCTTCCACTGTCATATGATCTAATTGTACATATTGCTCTGTAGGAATAATTGCATGATGGTCAGAAACTTTACTATCATTAACAAAGTGAGATTTTGCTTCTAATTTTTGATTAATCAGTTTTCCAGCTAGTGTTTTATACGGTCCTATGCTAATTGACTTCAACCGTTCTTTTAAGGTAGGAACAATATCTTTACTTAAATATCTAGAGTCGGTTCTTGGATAAGTCAAAACTTTATGGTTTTCATAAAGGCGTTGCAAAATTCCTAATGTATATTTAGCCGAATAATCAAATCGTTTATTTGCTTCTCTTTGTAACTCAGTCAAATCAAATAGTTGCGGTGGTGGTGTTTTCTTTTCTTTTGTTTCTATGTTATCAACAATTCCAGTTTTTCCGTTTAATTTAGAAAGAATATCATTTACCTTATGAAGCTCAAAACAATGGCTATTCTTTGATTTTTTATCATACCAAGTCAAAGCAACTTTTAATTCTTTTTGTTTTGCTGTAATACCATAAAACGGAACTGGAGTAAATTTCTTTATTTCTTCTTCACGCTTCGCTATCAATGCCACAGTAGGAGTTTGAACCCTGCCACAAGAAAGCTGTGCATTATATTTACACGTTAACGCTCTAGTTGCATTCATTCCGACCAACCAATCTGCTTGTGCTCGGCACAAAGCAGCATCATATAGATTGTTATATTCTTTTGCATTCTTTAATCCACCAAATCCATCACGAATCGCTTTATCTGTAACAGAAGAAATCCATAATCGCTTTAATGGTTTTTTATTTCCTACCTTCTCAAGAATCAACCGAGCTACTAGCTCTCCTTCTCTTCCTGCATCCGTTGCAATAATTATTTCACTTACATCATTTCTATGAATCAATTGCTTTACTACTTGGAATTGTTTTCCAGTTTGGCGCAACACTTCTAGACGAAATTTATCGGGAATCATAGGAAGGTCTTCCATTTTCCACTCCTTAAAACGCTTATCATATTGTTCTGGGTCTGCAAGCGATACCAAATGCCCTAATCCCCATGTGATAATATAATTTTGGCCTTCTAGCATACCGTTTCCTTGCTTAGAACACTTTAGTACACGAGCAATATCTCTTCCTACAGAAGGTTTTTCTGCAATTACTAATGATTTCATCTCAACCTCTTCCTAAACATTTATATTCAAAAAAAATGACCCTCTGTTTACAACAGAAAGCCATTTCACAAGTACAGGGGAAGAGGGGCTCGAACCCCCATTTACGGTTTTGGAGACCGTTGCTCTACCATTGAACTATTCCCCTA
>CAYJKD010000049.1:5654-14765 GCA_964370595.1 uncultured Lachnospiraceae bacterium | reverse complement strand
GGAAGTTACCTTGAAGATCAAGACAAGTTTCGAATGAGCGGAATTTTTCGAGATGTATACCTTCTTCACAGACCAAAAGAGGGAATACGAGATTATTTTATAAAGGCAGTTCCATCAGCGGATTACAAAGATGCAGAAATACTGGTTGAATTAGATTACTTTAATGAACAAACGCAGGTTGCATATCGCTTGCTGGATGAAGATGGAGAAGTAGTTGTTCGAGGAGTGGCATTTGGAGATTGGATACAGATAGATTTAAAAGAGGTAGTTTTGTGGAATGCAGAAAAACCGTATTTATATACGCTGATTTTAGAATCGCATGGAGAGGTAATAACAGACTGTATCGGGATACGTGAGATTAAGGTTGTTGATGCAACCGTACTTATCAATGGAGTGCCTGTAAAATTTCATGGAGTGAATCGACATGATAGTGATCCTGTAACAGGATATGCCATAAGTCTAGAGCAAATGATGAAAGACTTAACCTTGATGAAAGAGCATAATGTGAATGGAATTCGTACCAGTCATTATCCCAATGAACCTAGATTTTACTACCTCTATGACAAGTTAGGGTTTTATGTGATTGATGAAGCCGATAATGAAAGCCATGGAACCCATGAGCTATATACAAAAGAAACTGAGTGGATAGAAAAACAGGAATATGTGTGCAAACCCCTAGCGGATCATCCAGATTTTATAGAAGCAACCCTTGACCGCGTGCAACGGATGGTAGAGCGAGATAAAAATCGCCCAAGTGTAGTAATCTGGTCTATGGGAAATGAATGTGCTTATGGTTGTACCTTTGAAACGGCTCAGAGGTGGACCAAAGAATTTGACCCGTCTAGATTATGTCATTATGAAGGCGCTAGACACGTTCCAAAAGAGCATAACTATGATTTTAGTGATTTAGATTTGTACAGCCGTATGTATCCATCCATCGAGGTTGCTAAGCTGTACTGTGAGGAAGATGGAAGAAAACCGTATATCATGTGTGAATATTCTCATGCTATGGGGAATGGTCCAGGAGACTTTGAAGATTATTTTCAAGTGATTCAGAAATATGATTGCTTTTGTGGTGGGTTTGTATGGGAGTGGTGTGACCATGCAATCTATGACGGAGAAGCAGAAGATGGAAGAATTAAGTATCGCTATGGCGGAGATTCGGGAGAGTGGCTCCACGATGGAAACTTCTGTATGGATGGTTTAGTGTATCCAGATCGAAGAGTTCATACAGGGCTGTTAGAGTTTAAAGAGGTATATAGGCCAGCACGCGCCTCCTTTGATGTAGAAACGTCAACTTTAATTTTAAAAAACTATTTGGATTTTACCAACTTAATGGATTATTGTGATTTGACTTATATTGTGGTTTGTGATGGAGAAGAAGTGCAAAGAGGTATCATAGAAAACATAGATATTCCTCCTCATGATTCTAAATCCTTCCAACTAGAATTAGCAATTCCTGAGCAGGGAAACGTATATCTACAATTAGAATACCGACTAAAGGAAAGTCAAGATGTAAGAGAAAAAGGTTATTTGGTTGGAAGGGAAGAACTTGCCTTAGAGGTAGTTGGACGAGAAAATCAATTGGTAGTCGCTTGGGAGAAGGAGTTAAAGGCAGGTGATATCTCTATAAAAGAATTGAGACATTCCCTTGTGATATCAGGAACTAATTTTACCTATGAATACGATAAGGATACAGGTACCTTAGTGGCTATGGAGTATGAGGGAAAAACACTGCTGGATCGTCCTATAGAGTATAATGTTTGGCGTGCGCCTACGGATAATGACAGAGAACTGAAATTAGAGTGGATGCGTGCAGGGTATGATCGCTTGATTCCACGCACCTATGAAACCAAGGTAGAATCTGTAGATTCTCATATAGAAATCACAACAGAACTTTCTTTAGCAGCAGTATACCTGCAAAAAGCACTAGAGATAACTGCAAGATGGAAGATATATGCAGATGGAAAGGTTAAACTAGAAACCAGATGCAAAAAAGATCCGATTTTCCCACAGTTGCCAAGATTTGGACTTCGTTTCTTCTTGCCAAAGGAGATGGAGGCAGTCAGTTATTGTGGAATGGGGCCTGTAGAAAGCTACGTTGATAAGCACTACGCTAGTTATCACGGAGTTTTTGAAAGCACAGTAAGACAGATGCATGAAGATTATATCAGACCACAGGAAAATGGAAGCCACTATGATTGTGATTATGTGAAAGTAGGAGACGGTGAAAGGGGAGTTACTATTTGTTCAAAAGATAGTTTCTCCATGCAATATTCTTGTTATACTCAAGAGATGCTGACAGAGGCTGCACATAATTATAAATTAGTAGAAGATAGCCATCGAGTTTTGTGTGTTGATTACCGTCAAAATGGAATTGGTTCCGGTAGCTGTGGACCACAATTATTAGAAGCATATCAATTTGATGAAACAGAATTTACATTTATGATTACGATGATGCCTTGGATATAGGAATAGAAGGATAGCTCAGATTGGAAGTTAAGACTCCGATCTGAGCTATTGCTAAGCAGTAATGGTATATTACTGTATATTTTTTGTATATTGTTAGTTGACATAGATGGGACTAGAAATTGCTAATACTGTTTTGGTATTTGCAATGGTACCATGAATTTCAACTCTTACATAATTGCCATCAATTTCTAGTAGTTCAGTAAATGACTGATTAAGGATTTGGTCATTAGAAAGAGGAATCGTTTTTATGCATTTTCCAGCATTTGTTAGGATGTGAGCAGACTCTAAGGAAACATTATGTCTTCCCCAAAGGCTTTTCCTTGAATCAAGGGCTATGTTAAGTGTAGCTTTAGCTGTCCCCTTTTTGATTACATCTCCTAATAAAAAGGTTTGTCCTTCCTGTTCTAGTGTAAATTCTAAAGTAGGTGCCATAGATACAAAAGTACGACCTGCCTTTATTCCTGCCAATACTTGATTTGGTATATTAGCTGTTTGATCTTGAATTTCAACATAAGTTGCAGCATCTGGAAGTTCTCCAGATTCTGGACCATGCCAGTCTTTGCCAAAAGATGCTGCTATTTGATGTCCTTGATCAAGTAATTCAATCCACAATTTAGTAGCACGCATATTCATCTCTCTGCTTGTAGGGAATTCTCTAGACCACACTTCCATGTAATCTACATTTTCCCAATTGTTTATTTCAAACTCCCAAGTGCCTCCAGTACAAAGCACACCTCCAGGACGAAATGGATGAGCGATACCAACTAATCCATTCTTCTCTTTGGCAAGCTTGATATAGTTATCGATGGTTGGGATGGTTGCTTGGCGCCAATCAACGTACTCGGAGGGATTTAAGATGACCATGTGACCAAAATAAGTTGTCCATTCGATTCCCTTTATAATAGGGAGTAGTTCCGTATTATTTTTCTTAGCTTCATCAATATCTTGCCATCCTGCAATGGTATTGTGATCAGTTAATGCAAAACATTGCAATTCTTTATCTTTAGCATGTTGGCATAAAGATTGGAAGGTAAAGCTGCCATCGCTATTAATTGTGTGTGTGTGTAATTCGCATGGAATCCAACTTGACATAATTATTAATTCCTTTCTAATATTCCCTTAATGCTTAGACTATAGTGGCATTCTTTTGCGACTAATGAATGAATGTTTAACATAATACACCATACTCCAGGTGTGATTTCTCTCTTGATAAAACCAGGTGAGGCATAGTTTTTTGACACCACATGAGATTGTATGGAGTTTCCTCTGTGGGCAGCTCCGACAAATTCTTCGTTCATATCAAGCGATAGTGTAATTAAGTTACTTACTGGAGAAAAGTTTTTCCATTGCTCTCCTGCGTATTGCTCTGGATTTAGGTAGTATTGTTTCATATCATGAAGGATGAAATCTTTCGATTCTTCTTCAGAGATATACTTTGGAGAGTAATCAAAATTGATTACTAATTGATCAAAGGTATTGGCTACTTCAAAAGAAAATACCTTATTTGTTTGATTGTCAGCTGGAGTTAATATTCCATCTGTTTCTAATAAGCAGGCTTCATTTTGTTGAAGACGATTGCGCATATTTAAAGCGAGCTTTAGGTTATTTGTAGTAATGCTATCTACATTCATAGCAAAGATTTTTTCTAAATCATCTTGTTTATCCACAGTCCAAATGTGGACCTTTAATCCTTGGTCATGCGCCTTTTTTACAAATAGGTTACTACAAGACTTATACTCTAGATTGATACTATTACAACCATTATTCATTGCAGATGAAATACAATCATCGATATAGCTCTCATAGAGGTAAGGTGGTAGTCCATTTTCGATATGTGGTGTGGCATTCCAGATTTCACTGATTGGAAACCATTTTTTTGCATCTTCTAGATTTTTTGTAATGCCAGATAATACACAGTTTTCAAAATAGTCATATTTTTTTACAACATTGCTAATGGTTTCAAAACGATCCATAACTTTAAAATCGATATTAATCTTAGCATTTTTGGGTTTTGCATATTCAATAATTTCATCTAGTGTAGCTAGTTCACGAAATACTTCTTTTAATTCTTCGTAAGTGTGAGATGAAATTTCTTTCCCTTGTATGGCCGGATCATGATGTCCGATTACAATATTATCCTTGGTTACATGTACATCGATCTCTATAATATCTGCGCCTAAATCAACTGAGAGAATAAAGGAATTCTTTGAGTTTTCTATTGTATTTTCAGCGCCAGCGTGAGCTTTGATTAAAGGGTACAATGAGTTACCGCCTTTCTATATGCGTTGTAAGTGGATTCGTACGGAGTCGCCCTCTTTAACATTTTCAGAAAAATTAACTCCTAAATTCATTAAAGTATCACCATAGTAGCAAGCACCCGTGTTACTATCTTTATATTGAGCAGATGGGTCTAATCCCTGTAATTTAACCATAATTGGTTTTAGGCATCTACCCCGAGTAACTACATATGTGATAAGGCTTTCGCTTTTGTCTTTTGAAACAATTTGTGTAGCACAATAATAAAGATTGGTAAATGGATTGGTAAGGCGATATAAGTCTCCGTTTTGAATTAAATCATAATATGCATGATAGTGACCGATTTCTTCTTTAACATAATTTGATTCTTCTTCAGTTAGTGTTAAAGGATTTAACTCAAACCCATAAGTTCCATGCATAGCAACAGCAGAGCGCATAGCAAGAGGTGTGGTTCGTCCAGTTTGGTGATTTGGGCAGTCAGAGACATGTGAGCCCATAGTAGAAGTAGGATAAGCCATACTTGTACCATATTGAATTTGTACACGTTCTACAGCATCGGTATCATCGCTAGTCCAAATTTGTGGGAAGTAACGAAGCATTGCAGGATCAAAGCGTCCACCGCCTCCAGAACAACCTTCAAATAAAATATCAGGGAAAGCATCTGTTAAACGTTCTAATAATTCATAAAGGCCGAGTACATAACGATGGAAAACTTCTCCTTTTTTACCTTCTGGTAATTCTTCCATAGCGACGTTGGTTAAGTTGCGGTTAAAATCCCACTTTACATATATAATATTACAAGAACTTAAAACTTTGCTCATTTCTTCGAATAGATAGTCGCGAACTTCTTTTTTTGCTAAATTAAGAACATATTGGTTTCTAGCAATACAGTTAGGACGCTCTTTCATATGAATGCACCAATCTGGATGTTTTTCATAAAGATCACTTTTTGGTGAAATCATTTCTGGCTCATACCAAATACCAAAATCCATTCCAATTTCATTGATTTCAGAAACTAATTTTGGTAGTCCCCCTTTTAGTTTTTCTTCATTTACATACCAATCGCCTAAAGAAGAACTGTCATCATTTCTTTTTCCAAACCAACCATCATCCATAACGAGTAATTCGATACCAAGTTCTTTTGCACTTTTTGCATAGTCAAGAATGGTTTGCTCTGTAAAATTAAAATAAGCAGCCTCCCATGTATTGATTAGTAGAGGACGTTTTTTATTGGTCCATTTGCTTTTGCAGATATTGTTGCGATATAAGTTATGATAAGTTCTAGAGAGGTCGCCAATTCCGTTGCAGCTATATGCCATAACGACTTCTGGTGTTTGGAATTCTTGGTTTGACTCTAATTCATAATCGAAACCAAAGGAATTGATTCCACAAACGACACGAATATTATCCATATAGTCACGTTCGATTTCGATTGCAAAGTTGCCACTATAAATTAAGTTAAAGCCAAATGCTTCTCCGTGGGTTTCTGTTGTGGTTTTGTCTGCTAAAATAGCAAATGGGTTGTGTTGATGTCCTGTAGAACCACGTCTACTTGAGATTGTGTGAATTCCTTGTGCAATATTGGTTCGTTCTACATTACACTCCTTAGACCAAGTTCCATATAATTGAATCAAGTCATAATCACTTACGTAATAATCAACACAAGAGCTGGCCACTTTTTTTAAGTGGATTGGTTTATTTCCCAAATTTTTGATTTTTGTAGAACGGATAATTACATTTTGTCCTTCGAAAACAGAGTAGTGTAGCTTCACTTCTGTTTGAGCATATTCATCGATACAGGTAATAATCAAAGTAGTTGCAACTTCATCATTAGCAAAAATGGAAGGTAATTCAGTTAGAACAGGTTTTCCATGTATGATGTCGTGGCTGATATATTTTAGCTCAGAAGCAAATTCTCCATTGGAATTGATAAGCTCTAAGCTACTGATTCGATAGTCTCCAGTTTGAATGCAAGAGTATTCTTGTGGTTTTGTATCAAGAGTAAACCGCTTATTAGGTTCATTAGCAGGATTTGGAGAAAATGATGCTTGAGGGTAGTCAATGGATGCATGTGGGATGTAACTATCAGAAATTTTCTTCCCGTAGTAAGTGTGTAAAAGATATCCTTGATGTGTAATTTGCATCAAATAGGAAAGATCTTTGGTTTCGATTGTAAAAACTTTGTTTACAGAATCAAATATAATTGACATAATGTCCTCCTTAGTTTGTGTTATAAATGTATTATAACGTTTCATCTATATGTCATTTTATAGTAAAAACGATACTGTGTCAATTCAATTTAGTGGTTTTTTAGGTATATTTTACTATGCTTTATTATTCTTAAAATTACTCCACACCCTAGCGACAAAAAGAGTAAAAGAGGTACCTAAAACAGCAATGATAATCCAGCTTAATATGGTCATATTCCATCCATAAATAGAAGAAATAATCCCTACTCCATAACTACCGATTGATGATGCTAAATAGGCACTAGCATTTAGGCACCCTGTAGTAGTAGCAGCTTTTCCGTGTTTTTCAAAATGATAGGGTACTAATCCCATAATGATGGAATTCAATCCTTGCATAGAAGCGGTGGTAATACCTAGGAAAATAATAGCAATAAATGGAGATACATTACCAATAAATATAAGAATTCCCATGGAAATTGCAGCAAGGATGAACAACAATGCAGAAGTTATCATTTCATTATTAGTCTTTTTGTTAAGATATCCACCTACATAAATACCACTTAGGTTAATGATTGGAATTAAAGTTGCAGTTAAAACAGAGATATATTCTTCCAGTTTGAAATTTTCTGTCAAATAGGTTGGAACCCATATAGAAACACCATTGCGAATGACTCCATTACACATGGTTGCTCCAATAATAAAGATCATACCTGAAACAAGGAATAGTTTCATTAAACGACTCGGATGATTTGCTTGTGCTTTTTGGTTTGAACGCACTTGGACTTGTAGTTTAGGTAAGATTTTTTTTGTGATTATAAACCAAAATCCTGCCATGACTAAGATAACTAACCCATTAAAGATAAAAGCAGTTCGAAATGTTGCTGTTTTTATAAATAATGCAGATAATACGAAACCCAACAAGGTTCCTACAGGCATAGAGATAGAAATATTGATCAATGCTTTTTGAATATGTTCATCATCCATATACGTTACTAGGACTTTAATGAGTGGTGCCCATAAAAGTGATAGTGCAAAGCCGTTGATGCCCCAAAGAATCATCATCTGATAGGAGTAGTTTGTAAATCCAAATAAAAAATTCACGATTCCTGCAGTAATAAGGCCGATAAAAATCAGATTCTTTGCAGGAAATTTATCTGCAAGAATTCCACTGATTAATTGGCCTGAACCATAGAAGATCAAAAATATGGTTGAAACGAGTCCTAAATCCGTTTTTGTTACTTCTGTTTGGCTTAGAATATTGGGCATAACCGCTGAAAAAGTATCTCTACTTAAGTATGCACAGGTGTATGCCAGTAGACATAGTGTAAATAAGATCGCTTGGGGACGTCCAGTTGCTGATATTGTTTTATTCATAAGTGATTACCTAATTATCTTTCGTATTTATATTGATATTTTAAAAGAATCCAACAAGTTTTACTACATGTTTTTTTTTACAAAATATGTGTTTTTATGTCAAGGTTTGACTTAGATGATGTGAGGCTTGAAGATATCGATTTCTAGCGGATGTTTTACATTGGCATAGGTTTTTATGAAGTTTCTAGGAGACATATTAAAATACTTTTTAAAATATTTAGAAAAGTATAAAGAGTTACTAAATCCTACTGCATAAGAGATTTCTGTAATTGACATATCGGTGCTTCGCATCAATTCACAAGAACGTTTCATTCGAAGTTCTATGATGTATTTCATAGGTGGGATGCCGAGATTGCTTATAAAAAGTCGATATAAACTGCTTTGGCTAAATCCTATATGCTTTGCAAGATCTAGGACAGAAAGATCGCAATTAGACATATTTGCATTGATGTATTCTGTAACATGAATCAGCAAGCTTTCGTTAGTAGAAAAATCTTCACTTTGTTTTTCTTCTTGTTGCACAAGTAAAATAAATAGAGCATACAAATTACGAAGTAATTCAAGACGGTTTACTAAAGAATTTCCTTGGTTTTCAAAAAAGTTATTAAATACATTGATGATTTCTTCGTGAGAATCGCTTCTTAACTGAATGGAGTCATTATTATGAGCAAATCCTGTTTTTGATAAAAGATAAGGGATTTCACTTCCGTTGAATCCAACCCAACAATACTCCCATGGATCGTTAAAATCAGCTTCAAATAGAACAGGTGTATTGATTCGCGTTAAAAAAGAAGATCCTTTTTCAAGCTGTAGTGTCTTG
>CAYJKD010000049.1:0-5644 GCA_964370595.1 uncultured Lachnospiraceae bacterium | reverse complement strand
TGTCTTGTTGTTGGAGGTAAAGGTGCCTTTCCCTGATATTACGTAGTGAAGTAAATAGTGATCTCTTTTTCCGCTCCAAGTATGTAATGGAGTACAGGTTTCAAAACCGAAGTAATGGACAGTTAAAGAATTGATTCCAATAGATTCGGAAGTATAGACACGTTTTGAGTGGACAATTTCTTTCATTTTAATCAAACCTTTCTTTACATGGATTTAACAATATGCTTAATAAAATTTAATAATAGTGATTTATAATTAGCTGTTTTTGTTTTATGTATAATTCAGTCAATTCTCTGATTGGTAAAATTGTTTTTATTTGGAAAAAAAGTAATTCACATAGTAATAATACACAATTTACACAATAAATACAATATAAAAGCATCAAAAAAAATAAAATAGAACAAAAATATACTCAAAATCACTTGAATAGAAAATACATATTCGTGAAAAGAAATGGCATTGAAGTGAATGTTTTGAAATGTTATTATTTGTGCATAAGATACATAAAAAACATGAAATGAGGGAAAAGTTTATGAAAATGTTGAACGAGAAAAAATGGAAAAAAGGAATCGCTTGTTTACTAGCAGCAACTACAATGGGTAGCCTAGTAGCCTGTGGATCAAGTTCGTCTACAACAGATGGAGACACAACTGAAGCACAAGGTGGTAGTGCTACAGAAGAAACTGCAAAGACAGAAGATGGTGTAACAACAATAAAATATACATTCCGATATGATTCAGATAATATTACAGAAGAGGAAGCAGATGCTTCTAGAAATGGTATGATTAAAAACGGATTTACTGCGTTGGAAGAAGAACTAGGTGGAACCGTTAAATTTGAGATTGAATATCTTCCTAAATTAGAAATTGATGAACTTGCAATGCAAGCATCTGGTGGTGTTGAGGCAGATATGTTTTTAGATGAGGAATCAGCACTTGGTCAAGCGGTAAAAGGTGGATTAGTACAACCAGTTGATTGGTTTATTGAACTTGACAATGTAAAAGGAAGTTATTATGAAAATATTGTTAATGTTAGTATGTATCAAGGACATTTATATGGAATTCCAGTTGACATTGCACCAAATATGTTATATGCAAACAAAAATATGTTGAAAGAAATTGGTTGGACAGATGAAGATATTGCAGCGTGGCCAGAAAAAGTTAAAAACGGCGAATGGATTATGCAAGATCTTATTGATACAGCGAAACAAGCAATGGATGCAGGAGTTGCAAAATATGGATTTATGTTAGACGGAGTAGATAACTCTTCATCATTTAGTATAGCAAATACGTTTGGTTTTGATATAGCTGATGTTCAAGAGAATAAATTAGTTGTAACAGATGAGTGGATTGATGTATTTACACTTTGGAACCAATTAGTTAATGTAGATAAGGTTACACCAGAATCTCTTACTAACTTTGAGGGTACTTACGAAACATTCTATCAAAATGAATCATTGTTCTTTACAGATGTAAGTGGATTTAACTATTGGCAAAGAAACTCTGGAATGACAACGGAAGAATTCCAAGCACACTATGAAGAAAACTATACGCAAGCATTACTTCCAGCAATTAATGCAGGAGAAAGTGGAAGTACTGGTATGAAGGTTCGTTCTTTATTTATCTCTCCATTAGTAGAAGGTGAGAAATTAGAATATTTGAAGCAAGCGATCAATTTAGCGTATGAGCCAGAAAATACAACCATCCCTATGCTTGAAATGGGAAAACCAGGAGTACTTAGAACAGCAGCAGAGTTACCAGTTATTCAAGAATTTAAATTTTTAAGTGATATTGCTTATATGGCTGATTACTGTGGAATTCGTCCAGCACATCCAGATTTCAACTCAAAGTATCATAAGTATTACAGAACTCAAGTGGAAGCAATTATTGTAGATAAAATTACTCCAGAGGAAGCTTGGGAGAAAATGAAGCAAGAAATAGAATTCAATATTGATGCTGAAGAACTATTATATAAATAAAACTAAAATAAATGAAACGAAGGGTGAGAGCTCTTAGGGGCTCTCGCTTTGTGTATAAAGAAAGGGGAATTTATGAAGACCAGCAATAAACTTTCAAAAAAATTATACCCAATATGGTTTTTGCTTCCATTTGCAATTATTGTATTTATATTTTTTATTCTTCCAATCATATTCTCTGTAGTAATTACCTTTACAGAATTTGATATACGGTATAATCCGACTTTTATCGGGTTAGAAAACTATGAGAGAATTGTGAAAGATCCTAACTTGATGAATATTATTGGAATTTCACTAATATATGCAGTTGCAGCACTTGCACTTGTAATGTTTATGTCACTGCTAATATCTATTTTAACACAGTATTTTGTAAAACAAAAAATACTAAGATATGGATATCGTACCATTTGGCTAGCAATGAATGCCCTACCAAGTATTATTTATGCAATTGTTATTAAAGGAGTATTTTCTCCAACCGAAGACGGTGCTGCCAATGCAATTATGTTGGCGCTGGGATTGGTTAGTGAACCAATTGCTTGGTTTAATCATATTCCATTATTGTTAGTGATTTTGACTACAGGATTTCTAAGTGGAGCAAATGGTGTAATTATTTTATCAGCAGCGATTAACTCAATCCCTGGAGATCACTATAAAGCAGCAAGGATAGATGGTTCGTCTGAATTTGGAATTGTAACACAGATTATTTTACCATCATTAAAATGGCCAATTATGTATTTGACCATTACCAATGCAATTTCTCTGATTTCAGGTTATATGTACATCTTGCTATTGACAGATGGAGGTCCAAATTTAAAAACTACAACGTTATCGCTTTATGCATATCAAACAGCATTTGCAGGATTGAATTTTGGATATGGTGCAACCATAGCGTTGTTTGTGGTAGTGTTATCAATTGCACTTGTACTAGTAATGTTCAAATTATTTGACTTTGATAGCATGGTAAAACCTGCAAGAATTGATTAATAGGAGGATCCCTCATGGATGTAAATAATGTTAGCGCATCAAATAAAAATCTATCCCAAAAGGCTAGAAGCAAGAGTCTCATAAAAGGTATGATCACACATGCCATTGTAGTTATTATTACAATACCAGTAATTTATTTTTTCTACTGGTTGATTGAAACTTCCCTGGTAAATCGATTAACAGGAGAACTCACATTTGAAAACTGGGCATTTTTTTATCGAGAAATTGATATTGAATCTACCATTGTTCCAGTGATTTGGCCTGTATTATGGTTTACCGTACAGTTTGCGATTGTTGTAACGATTTTAAATGTTTTAATTGCAACACCTACCGCTTATGCATTTTCTAGGCTAGATTTTCCTGGAAAAAGATTTTTTATGAAGGCATTATTCTTCTTAAATGCATTCCCAAGTAGTACCGTAATGATTGCAATCTTTTTTATTGCAGTGTACTTGAATTTGGCTAATACATTTTGGGGAATTGTAATTATTTCGACAGCACTCATGTTACCAAATCAAGTTTATATTTTAAAAGGATTTTTTGATGATATTCCGTGGGATTATGAATGGGCAGCACTTGTAGATGGTTGTACGAGATTCGAGAGTTTTAAACAGGTAATTTTACCTTCTGCAACCAATGGTATTGGTGTTATTATGATTTTTGCATTCTTGAAAGCATATGCAGAGTGGTTCTTGTTCAAAATATTAATTTTCTCAACCGATTATGTTACCTTAGCAAAATTGATGCAAAGTATGTTGATGGCAGATGGAGAAATCGTTAATTATGGAGTAATGGCAGCACTAGCGATCTTCTTTGCAATACCAGTAGCAATTTTCTATATGGTATCTCAAAGACAATTGATGAAGATAAGTAACTTAGGAGGGAAAAAATTAGCATGATTAGTTTAAAAAATGTTTCAAAAGTATATACCATTAATAAAAATCAATCGAATACAGCATTAAATGGAGTGGATTTAGAGATACAAGAAGGCGAATTTGTAGCATTACTAGGACCATCTGGATGTGGAAAATCAACCACACTTATGATTCTAGCAGGACTGCTAAAACCTACAACAGGCGAAATTTATTTTAATAACCAATTAGTAAATGATGTAGAACCAAAAGATCGAAATATTGGAATGGTATTCCAATCCTATGCGCTATATCCCCATCTTAGTGTAAGAGATAATATGGCCTTTCCTTTGAAGCAACAAAAAATGCCAAAAGCAGAACGATATAAAAAAGTAGAAGAAGTTGCTAAAAGTGTGCAGTTATCCAACTTGTTAGATAGAAAACCAACACAGCTTTCCGGTGGACAACAGCAGCGTGTTGCGATGGGACGTGCATTGTGTAAAGAGCCTAATATATTGTTGTTAGATGAGCCAATGAGTAACTTAGATACACGATTAAAGGTTGATGTTCGTGATGAGATTAGAACCATGCAACAAAGGTTAAATCTAACAACTGTAATTGTTACTCATGATCAAGAAGAGGCAATGGCAATAGCAGATAAGATAGCTATCTTAGATGAAGGGTCGATTCAGCAATTTGGAACTCCAGAAGAGTTATACAATAGCCCTGTAAATCTATTTGTAGCTAACTTCCTAGGAAATCCTCCTATGAATATCTTAAAAGGTGTATTAAAGAAAGATAAATCTTTGTACTTGCAAACGGCTACTGGGCGTGTGAATATTTTTGATGAAAAACCAATTTATGATACATATATCGGTAAGGAAGTTGCAGTAGGAGTTCGCCCAACAGAAATCAATCCATGTAGCAATGATGATCAAGAAAGACAAGACATGTATGTTTCGCTCGTAGAGCATTTAGGTAATAAAATCCTTGTGAAACTATTATTGAATAAAGAAAATACAGGTGAGTATATTCGAATGATCTGCGATAGCGCCTTTCCAATTAAAATTGGAGATACCATTCCTGTTAAATTAAAAGGAAAATCAGTTCACGTGTTTGATTTAGCAAATCAAGGAAAAAATATCAGTATTTTATAAGGGGATATTTATGGAAATTAAGTTCTTAGGTACAGCAGCAGGAGAGGGAATCCCAGCACCATTTTGTAGTTGTGAACTATGTGAAAAAACAAGAATTCTAAAAGGAAAAAATATCAGAACACGTACTTGTTCGGTAATCAATAATAAAGTGTTACTTGATTTTTCTCCTGATATTTTTTCTCAAAGTGTCCTTTTTGATGTAACTGTATATGATAAAGAAGCTATTTTTTTCACACATTCTCATATTGATCATTTAGCAGCAAACGAATTGTGTCTAAGATACCATTGGTATAGTGATTTACCAGATGAAAAAAAATTAAACATCTATTGTAATGATGTGTGTGAAACTGAGATTCGACGAGCGTTTAAATTTGATACAGGTAGTGAAGACCATAAATTTTTACATATTCAACAATTAGAAGCATTTCAACCTGTTGTCATTGATGAACTGATTATTACACCACTTCCTGCAAACCATGCAAATCAAGAAAACGCGTATATCTTTTTGATTCAAGAAGGTGATGTGACATTTCTTTATGCAACAGATACAGCTATGCCTTGTGAGGAAACCATAGACTACCTAAAGGGTGTAAAATTAGAGGGAATAGCTATGGATTGTACCTATGGGACAATGAAAGATACTGGAAATACACATATGGGATTTGGTGCAAATTTAA
>CAYJKD010000048.1:11142-14898 GCA_964370595.1 uncultured Lachnospiraceae bacterium | reverse complement strand
CCTTGCACTTATGGTATCACAAAATATGGAACTAGCAATCGCATCTAGTGTAATTTATCCATATCCAACACAGAGTGAAATTATAAAAGCAGCAGCTCTAGATGAAATGAAAGCCAATGCAAAAGAGTGGCAAATGAAATTGTTGAATAAAATAGTGAAAAGATAGAAAATTTTAGAAATACATTGATAATTGTGTGAAAATAATATATAATTACTCTCAAGAGAAGGGGGAATGGCAATGAAGAAAATTTTGTTGATTGAAAGAGAGGCAGAATTTTCCGAGGCAGTTACAACACATTTACAGTGTGAAAAGTATGAAGTGGTCTCTACAGATGATGAGAACAATGCAATTACATTATTTCGAAGGGAACGCCCTCAGCTAGTGCTGCTTGGGAGAATGATATCAAAAGATAATCCTTATGAACTATGTAGAACCATAAGAAATAATTGGGATACCCCTATTATTATTATGGAGGAGAGCAATCGAGAGGCGGATAAGATTTTAGGCTTTGATATGGGGGCTGATGATTATATGAGTATGCCTTTAAGCTTAAAGGAACTGACTAAAAGAATCGATGCAATTCTCCGACGTACATTTGAAAGTAAAAGAATGGAATTACAAGTACGCCAATTTAACAATGGAGAATTAATGATTGAATATAATGCAAGGCAAGTAATCAAAAAGGGGGAAGACATAAAGTTAACAAAAAACGAATTTGAGATTTTAAGCCTTCTAAGTACACATCCAAATCAAATATTTACAAGAGAACACATTATTTCATTTATATATAAAGATTTTGCTGGATATGACCGAGCAATCGATTCTCATATAAAAAATCTTAGGAAAAAGATCGAAACAGATACTACGAAACCAGAATATATAAAAACAGTACACGGAGTAGGATATCGATTTATAGGAAGTATTACTAAAATTTAGATGACAATAATCAAAAATTATGTTACGATGTAAATAGGAATAAAGAGTTGCAAGGGGGCTCAAGTAGTGGATTTAAATGTGGTACATGTAATATCTTGGCTAGGGATTGGGATATTCGGATTATATAACAATATGATAGTTCGATATGCAACACGAATTCTTGAGTATTCTTCTAAGAATATTTGGATTCGTGTTTTTATCGTATGTGTAAACACGCTTATTTGTGGAGGTGGATTTTATTTGCAAATCGAGCCTTTTGCATTTTATTTATTAGCGTTTTTTTGCTATTTTTTAGAATTTCGTTTGATTTCTAAAGCTACAGTAAGGCAAATATTCTTTGGAGTTTCTGTATTTATGTTACATATCTCAACACTAGATTTGCTAGGGACGATTGTTTATGCAACAATGAAGGGAATTCCTCCAAGGTCTGTATTTGAACAAGCCTCTTATTTTTATGAAAAAAATGTATATGTTTTTGGGATTTTAATCTTGGTTTTAATCGCATTTAATAATCTAATTCCAGTTAATTCTATTATTAGAATATCAAAAACCCCTGTTTATGGAACACTAATTGCTTCTGTTGCTACATTTATGACAGTATATACCGCTTTTGATGTGTATGCATTAGTGCGAGAATCTAGAGGGGGGCAATTTTGTTAATTGCTTTTGCTACATATATGCTGAGCACAGTAATCTTTTATTTTATGTTTTTATACACCATGCATATTGTAGGAATTAATTTGTATCGAAGAAAAATGGATGGAATCGAATCTTCCTATGAATCCTTAATCGATAGAAAAAAAGAATTAGAGCAGCAGGTTAATTTTGATGAATTGACAAAGTTGTATAATCGGACATTTATTCATAATAAATTAGATGAATTATGTTTAAACAAAGAAGAGTTTGGATTGTTATATGTGGATGTAAATCGATTGAAATTTGTGAATGATACGTATGGACATAAATATGGAAACAGATATCTAAAACAAGTAGCACAAGGGATTGAACGTGGAATTAGAGAAACAGACTATGCTGCTCGAATCGGAGGAGATGAATTTTTGGTAATTTTATGCAAACTAGATGAAAGCAATCTACCCCTTGTTATTCAGCGAATAAAAAGCTGTTTAGATGAATTTGATTTAATCGATGGAATTGCGATATCAGCAAGTATTGGAGGCATTTGGGTAGATGGACCATTAAAACTGATGGGTAAAAAATTTATTTTAGAGCAAGCAGACTATTATATGCGTAGTGAAAAAGAAAAATATTATAAGCAAGAGGGGAATAAAATATGATTTATCTGTTTTGTGGAATATTTTTAATCTATAATTTTTTAGTATTTTCCTATTGCTCTAGAACTCTTCGTAATCAAAAGTTATCTTGGGAAATTTATATTATTACTTCCATCATCAATATGGGAATGTTTCTTTTTCGAATATCGATATCTGAGTTTCGATATGAAGGGCTATGGATGATTATATATGTGTTGGTATATGGTTTGGAAATTTATTTATTTTACCGCGAAACCTATGAACGATGCATCTTTGTAGCGCTTTCCTTTGTCTTGAACTTGTTTGCAATTAATTGGATCGTAGTTGGAATTCTAGCACTATCAAGTGATAAATCAATAGAACAGTTGATGGTACAATTAGATACAAGAATTTTAATCAGCATTATCAATGTGTTGATTTTGATTCCATATATTTTGTTGGTTCAAAAAAAATTACATGTGATATATTTAGATATGATTCTAATGGATAAAAAAAATTTGTTTTTTGCTAATTGTATTTTTATAACTAACATAATTTATTTTTCTATAATTGCACATATTTGGCGTACGGAAATAGTAGATGTATATTTAATCCAAACAATGATAAAGATAGGAAGTTGTTCTATTATTGGTTATTTGATTACGTTATACTATGCATATGTGTCAGCAAAATTAAAACTAGAAGTAACAAGACTTGATCAAATAAATGGAAGTATGAGAGAAGAAGAGCTTAAGTTAGAAAAATTAAAAGAACAGGTAAATCGTGATGATTTTACAGGAGTGTATGTGCGAAAGGTAGTCGAACAGCAATTAAAAAATTACATTGATCGAAAATTGTCATTTTATTTAATTTTTATTGACTTGGATGGACTGAAATTTACAAATGATCGATGTGGACATGAAGAAGGAGATTTCTACATTAAAAAAGTGGTAGGAATTCTGCGAGCAAATTTTAAAAATGAGATGATTGGGCGTATGGGTGGCGATGAATTTATTATTACAGGATTATTATGTGATAAGGATGAGCTGTCAAAAAAGTTAATCCAAAGTTACACACAGGTAAAACAGATTCAATCTGTTTATAAAAAAAAATATACTACATCCATTAGCTACGGAATTGTAAATGTGGATGCTACGAATCGTTTGACAATGGAAGAATTAATTGATTTAGCAGATACTCGTATGTATGATTTTAAAAAAAGCAGGAAATTACAAAGAGATACGAAATAAGGAAGAGGCATGGAGACGTGCTTCTTTTTTTATGCTACAGTTTACAGTGTATGGATTAGGAGGTAACTCTGCATATTTATGAATACACCGGTTGACTAACAACTTTTTTAGTTAAGTATAGAATTTAGTTTTTTTGCAAATGTTGTAATATTGCCAAAATTGATGTATAATTCATTTAGTGGGTATATAAAAAAAGAAAAAGGGGGAATTTTATTGATAAAATTTGAAAATGTAATGAAGAATTATCGAAATGTAAACGTAATTAATCAAATCAACTTAGAAATACAAAAAGGTGAGTTAGTTGTACTAGTAGGTCCGT
>CAYJKD010000048.1:0-11132 GCA_964370595.1 uncultured Lachnospiraceae bacterium | reverse complement strand
TCCGTCAGGGTGTGGAAAAACGACAACACTAAAAATGATTAACAAATTGATCAAACCAACAGAGGGGAAGATATATATTGATGAAGAAGATATTGGAACCAAAGACCCGATTGACTTAAGAAGAAATATTGGATATGTGATTCAGCAAACAGGTCTATTTCCACATATGACAATTAGAGAAAATATTGAAATTATCATGAGATTGCAAAAAATGCCACCTCCAGAAATTGACAAAATTACAAAGCAGCTATTACAAATGGTAGGCTTAGATCCTCATATATATCTTGATAGATATCCCATTCAACTATCAGGAGGTCAAAATCAAAGAGTGGGAGTGGCTAGAGCATTCGCTACGAATCCAGAGATTATCTTAATGGATGAGCCATTTTCTGCAGTAGATCCCATTACAAGAAACCAATTACAAGATGAACTTGTTAATTTGCATGCAAAATTGAAAAAAACCATTGTATTTGTTACACACGATATGGATGAGGCAGTGAAAATTGCGGATCGTATCTGTATTATGCAAGGTGGAGATATTATACAATATGATACTCCGGAAAATATTTTAAAGAATCCGATTAATAGTTTTGTAGAAAACTTTGTAGGAAAGAATCGGATTTGGAAAAATCCAGAATTTATACGTGCAAAAGATATCATGGTTATGACACCGGTAACTTGCTATTTACAAGTGTCGATTCTTAAAGTACTTGAAAATATGAGAATGAGAAAAGTAGATCGTATGTTAGTGGTAGATGAAAATAACCGTTTTATAGGAGTGGTTACAGCGATTGCACTAAGTCATCATGAGAACAAATCAGATCCAATCTCTGTACTTGTACGAGAACCAAAGGTAATAGCCTATCCTTATGATTCTATTGTAGAATTATTGACGAAAGTTAAAAAGTATAATTCTACAATTATTCCAGTTGTTGATGAAGAAGGAACATTAGCTGGATTGATTACAACTAGCACCTTAGTTACAACAATAAGTCAGCAATTTATTGGATTTGAGGAGGTAGGTGCAGATGAATAGTTTTACAGATTATTTTATAACCAATTTACCTTACATTCTTACTCTTTTATTTAATCACATTCAGTATACATTAATCGCAGTTGTTGTGGCTATTTTAATTGGTGTACCACTTGGAATAATGATATTTAATTCTAAAACATTAGATAAACCTGTTCTGAATTTAGCTAATTTAGTACAAGCAATTCCAAGCTTAGCAATTTTAGGATTTATTGTTCCTTATTTTGGAATTGGAGCGTCCACAGCAATTTTTATGGTGGTATTATATTCGCTTTTACCTATTTTAAAAAATACTTACACGGGACTTTCTAATATCAATAGGGATACATTAGAGGCGGCAAGAGGGATTGGAATGAAAAACTCTCAAATATTGATGAAAGTTCAAATACCACTTGCACTTCCTGTAATTATGGCAGGTGTCCGTATTTCTTCTGTCACAGCAGTGGGATTAATGACCATTGCAGCATATATTGGTGCAGATGTTTTAGGAACTTTAGTTATTTCTGGTATTCAAACCGATAATTCAGCAATGATTTTAGCAGGAGCAATTCCAGCTTGTATCCTAGCACTTAGTATGGATTTCTTTATGTCTAAGGTAGAAAAGGCGGTAACTCCAGTTAGTCTTCAACTAACAGCAACAAATTTGACGAATGAAGCAATTAATTCAATACGAGGAACGCAAAGAAGAACAAAGTTTACCATGGTAGCGCTTGCATCAATTATTCTAGGTGTAGTAATTATAGGGAATTTGCAAGAAGAGCCAGATATCATTGTAGGGTCGAAAGAAGCGGTAGAAGGAAGAATCGTTGGACATATAATTGCAGATGTAATTGAAGCGAAAACAGATCTTAATGTTGAGCGGAGGATGGGATTAGGAGGAACGATGATCGCATTCCAAGCATTAGAAACAGATGAGATTGATGTGTATCCAGAATATACAGGCACATTACTAAGTACAGTACTGGATCATAAATTTACTCCTGGAACTTCAAGTGATGAAGTTTATGATCTGATACAATCAAGAGTATATGCCGAAAATGGATTGTATACCCTTGAGCCATATGGAATTAATAATACATATGTTTTAGCTGTAACAAAGGAAACAGCTCAGCAGTACGACTTAAAAACGATGTCAGATTTAGCAGAAGTTTCACAACGCTTAACCCTTGGATGTACACCAGAGTTTGCAGTTAGAGAAGATGGATTATTAGGAATTAATAAAACCTATGGAACGGAATTTAAAGATACACTGAACTTTTCTGGAACATTGATGTATACGGCTGCTGATGCAGGAGAAGTAGATGTAATTACAGCATTCTCTACAGATAGTTTAGTTGCAAAATATGATTTAGTTGTATTAGAAGATAATCGAAATTTCTTTCCGCCTTACCACCTATTTCCACTGGTAAATGAAAAGGTCTATAAGTCATATCCAGAAGTAGTTGTAGCCCTTGATTCCATTGCTGCATTATTAGATGATGATACCATGAGGCGATTAAATGGGCTTGTGGTAGAAAAAGGATTAGATGCCAGTGAGGTAGCGAGACAGTTTTTGATTGAAGAAGGGATCTTGTAATATAATAAATTTGATTATGAATTAACAAAATCAATATATAAAAATGCTGTGGTTCTCTGCAATTATTGGATTAGTTCCAATAAAGTAGCAGGTGTCCACAGCATTTTTATTATCTGTTTTACAATTCTTCCTTGATTTTTTCTATATAACTCATACCTTCATCATAGTCATATAGCTCAATGCTTGCCTTTATCTGTTCAAGGTATTCTTGTATTGGCATATCCCATTCATATTTTAAAAGTTTGCCAAGTATTGTTTCAGTGGTATCGAGATCAAGAAAATCAATGGCATCAGACAATGGTTCTAATTGCTCTGAAAGTAAGAGGAGACTTCCTTTGGACTTTTCTTGAGGTTCTTCGCTTCTTTCTGCTAAATATTCTCTTAGAGATTCAATGAGCGAATGAAAGTCAGAGAGAAATTGTTCAACATTTTCATTGATAAATATCCAATCTTCATTACCAGCTGCTGTTTCTAATGCCAGTGCTTTGCTTGATAGGTCTAGTGCACCAATGGAAGCTGAGGCGCTTTTGATGGCATGCACTTCTGTTTTGAATGCTAATAGTTCTCTGTTTATGTGTAGGGTACGAATATGAGGGTGTTTTTGGAGACCATCTGTGTAATAGGTTCTGAGAATATCCACATAGCTATTATAATCTCCTCCTAAAGAGCGCACTCCTTTCTGGAGGTCTACACCAGAAATGGTACCATAATCTTCTGAAGTCTCTAAAATAATGGGGTCAGAATCCACAGAAGTTTGCATTTCTTGTGGCAGCCATTTTGTTAATATCGCATTTAATTTTCGCATTTCAATTGGTTTTTCAAGAAAATCGTTCATCCCTTCTTTTATGAAGAGATCTCTTATGCCCATAATTGCATTAGCAGTTAAGGCAATAATTGGTAGATTTTTGTAATAATCTCCATCTAGACTTCGAATTGCAATCGTTGCATCAATTCCATCCATTTCTGGCATCATATGATCCATAAATACAAGATCAAAATGCTCATTTTGCACTTTTTCTAGAGCGACAAGCCCGTTTTCAGCGGTGTCAATCGTAAATTCATAAGGCTTCATAAGCCCTTTTGCAACTTTTAAATTCACATAATTATCATCAACAACAAGAACATTTGCTTTTGGTGCAATAAAGAGATTTCTCTCGGTTTTTTGATATTGATCAGAAACCGTGTTGTTAAGTGCAGCAGATATTTGAATACAATTTGTAGGTAATACTAAAGTATATACATCTTCTATAAAGCGGGAATCTTGAATTTGGGTATACATTACAATCTTTGCAGTTGAATCACGCTTTTCCACTAATTGTTGTACCTTTGCTAAATGTAAGGAAGAGGTAAATATAAAGTCGAAAGAATACTCCTGAATATTTTCAAATAATTCAGATTGATTGGAACATGTCGTACAATGAGCACCTAAATTTTCTAGTGCAGATTTCATATATTTTACATGTAGCTCTCTTGATTCGTATAAAAGGACTCGTTTCGGTTCTTTGACTTGAGCAATTTGTTGATACTCTGTAAATTTTTGTACGATGGATACGATAAAGGTAGATCCAACTCCAAATTCAGAGTGGAGATGAATGCTTCCATCCATCATTTCACAAAGCTGTTTTGAAATCGCTAAGCCTAGACCAGTTCCTTCAATTGAGCGATTTTTCTTTGTGTTTACACGTTCGAACTCTTCAAATAAACGAGCCATATCTTCTTCTTTAATCCCTACACCTGTATCATAAACTTCAAATTTCAAATCCACTCGATTATCGAATATTTCCCCAGTTACATTTAAACCAACATAACCCTTGTGAGTAAATTTAATTGCATTTGTTAGTAGATTCGTTACTACTTGTTTGATTCTACCTTCATCTCCAATTAGTTTTTGTGGTAATTTCGAATCGATATATGTAAAGAAATCTAGATTTTTTGACTCAACACGAAGACGAGCCATAGTTATGACATCATTAAGTAAAGAAGATAACGTATATTCTGAATTTACAATATCGAGTTTACCAGATTCAATTTTTGAAATATCTAAAATATCGTTGATTATAGTTAAAAGATTTGAACTTGCTTGTTTAATTCCAACAACATATTCAGAAGCAGAATGATCACCTAATTCTCGAAGTAAAATCTCTGACATTCCAGTAATTGCATTCATTGGAGTTCTTATTTCGTGGCTCATATTAGCAAGAAAATTGCTCTTTGCCTTTGAACTAGCTAAAGCTTCCATGTGAGCAGCGCGAAGTTCTTCTTCCGACTCTGCTTTTTGAAGTGCACTTGCAAAAAGAGAGCCTGATATATTAAACATATTTTCCTCTATTTCAGAAAAATATTTCATCTCAATAAAATTATCAATTCGCAGATAGCCCCAAGGTTGGCCTTTGTGATAAACAGGGGATATCAATGCTGCCTTTACACCTTCCTCTGCTAAAAATGCTTTTTCACTATCCTTTGCTTCGCTGTATAATATATTCATTGATTTTGCCTGGTTGATATAAGTTAGCAGTGTTGGGAAATGCTTACTATATTTAATGAGTTTTCCATTCTTTATACGATCTAGTAATGTAACGGCATAGTGTTTTTCGTTTTCTTTTTCATAAGTGAGTTCTGTGTCAGGTAAATCTTCTATGGAAGGCTTCGATCTTGTATAAGAGCCGATTCCGTTGCGCCATTTGAAAATGCTTTTGCAGTATAATTCTCCATCGATTGTAATATTTTGCCAAGCGGTAATTCGCTCTCTTCCATATAGAGAACAAAGCTCAATTAAACATTCTCCGACGGTTTCTTTTATATTTTCATCACAAGACATCAAGTGCTGTGAAATATCGGTAACCTTAGCAAGCATGCGGTCATGTTCTAAGATTTCTTCCGTTCGAGAGGCGATTTCTTCTTCTAATTGTTCTTGGTGCTTTTCTAATTGGTGTAGGACTTGAGATAGGTTGTCTTGGGATCTTCTTAATTGATCGACATCTAGATTTGCTCCGACAATCTTTATTGCTTGTCCTGATTCATCACGTTTGACAATTTGTGCAAAGGTTCTCATCCATAGAAATTTTCCATTTTTTTGCTTCACTTGGATTTCAAGTAGGTAAGAATTCGAAGTTCCGTGCTTGATATTATCAAGATGTTCTAGAAGTTTGGCATTATCTTCTTCACTAACAAGTTCTTCTTTCCATCCAGAAATATTTAGGGTTAAATCGCCCTTTTTATATCCGAGAATGGAATAGAATTCATCGCTATATATGATGTTTCCAGTTGGGCAGTCTACCTCCCAAATGGCAAATTTTGCTAGTTGGGCAGCAATCGAAAATCGTTCTTTTTGTCTGCGCGTTTGTTCGATTGCAAGTTTTTCGTTGGTAAGATCAATAATCATTCCAGAAATATATTGGGGTTTCCCATCATCTGTATACTCAGTGACTTTTGCTTTTGCATGCACATATACGATGGAACCATCTTTTTTAATCAGTCGAAGCTCGTTTTCAAAAAAATCAGCCGTTCCCATTTTTTGTGCTTGAGCCAAATCCAAAACGTTTAAAAGATCTTCTGGATGAAGTACGCGATCCCAAGTTTTGTTGGTTGGCTCTAATTCTTCAATATTATAACCAACAATCTTAGCCCATCCTAGGCTATAATTTACAGCATCTGTGAGGCAATTCCATCGCCAGTATCCAATTTTACCAATATCTAGTAATTGTAAGAGTTCTTCTTCGTTAAATAATTTTTCTATACTTCGTTTCATGAAATGTTTTCCCCCTAACACCTCGGTTTAATTATTAGATTCTGAAATTTGTTTAAACACATCTGCTATTTTTAAAAAGATTTGTACTAGTTCAGGGTCAAAATGTTTACCGCTATCTTTCACAATAATATCACAAGCAACTGTATGTGTATAAGCATCTTTGTAAGGTCGTTTTGAAATAATCGCATCATATACATCGACGATGGCCATTAGGCGGCCACTAATTGGAATATCTGTTCCAGATAGGCCGTTTGGATATCCACTTCCATCCCATTTTTCATGATGTGACACAGCAAATTCAGATGCAACACGTAAAAATTCAGCATCTTTTAATTCGTGAATTGAATTTTTAATTGCTTCTTCTCCATATATTGTATGAAATTTCATAATATTAAATTCATCATCGGTTAGTCGACCAGGTTTCAGCAATATGCTATCAGGAATGGAAATCTTACCAACATCATGCATTTGTGAGGCATGAGAATATAGCTCAGTATCAACTAGAGTTAATTGTCCATTATAGATATGATCTTCCTTTGCCTTGTCTAGAAGTATTTTTAAATAGTTTTTTGTGCGGACAATATGACCACCAGTGGAACCATCTCTTCGTTCTACCATATCAGACATCGCTTGAACAACAGCATATTGTAATTCTTGAATTACTTTTGTTTTTTCACGTACCATAATCTCTAAGTTGGAACTGTAGTTTTGGAGTTCTTGTTGTTGATTTGTCAATTTTAAATGTAAAGCGACTCGTTTTAATAACAGCGGAAAAGAAAATGGTTTTGTTATGTAATCAACTGCCCCAAGATCGAGACCTTCGTATTCGCTGCTAGAATCATCTTTTGCTGTAACAAAAATAATGGGTATTTCGCAGATTGGAGATTCTGTGTTTTTTACGATTGAGATAAAATCGAATCCAGACATGCCAGGCATTTCAACATCTAAAAGGATGAGATCAGGTACGATTCGTTCTAAAACTTTTAAAGCTTTTTCGCCACTAGGAATTAGCATAACCTCATATTGTTTTTCTAGTGCCTTTCTTGCAATATTTAAATTGGTTATATTGTCATCAATAACCATGATTTTTTGTTTCTTAATAGTATCCATTGCTAATTCCCCCTAAGAATTATGTGACGCTGTTAATATACTTGATTTAAGCATAACATGTTTTATAAGGAAGTTCAACCGTTTGAACTTAGGAATTGATTTTGAATCGAGATAGTGGTAAGATTGAGTTAGATAGGTTGGTTTGGTTCGTTTTGGAGGTTTGTTATGAAGAGGATTCTGATCGTATTACTGTCAATTTCAGTTTATACCATTTTGTGCATGGCTTGTAGTCCGCAAAAAGGATCTGAGACTATAATTGTTTCTGAATCTGTTAAAGTAACAGAGGAATATTTGGTAGAGTCAGAACCTATTTTAACAGATATTACACTGTGGACGTTTCCTGTTGGCGATTTCGGAAAGGAAGATGTAGTAGCTGGCTTTTTAGAGTCCTTCCATGAAATCAACCCTCATATTAATGTGCATGTTGAAATTCTTGATTATGCCACAGGGGATCAGAGAATTGAAGAAGCCATTGCATCGAGAAAAGCACCAGATATTGTAATGGAAGGTCCAGAGCGTCTTGTTGCAAATTGGGGAGCAAGAGGGTTAATGATTGATATTCGTGACATGTGGGATGAGGAAACCACAGCAAATATTAAAGCTGTTTCTGAAAATGTTGTTAGTGCTTGCGGTGCACCAGATGGTGCATATTATGAGTATCCTATGGTTATGACAACACATGTAATGGCAATTAATTATGAGATTTTCGAAAAAGCAGACGCACTACAATACCTAGATGAGGAAACACGGTCATGGACAACAGAAGGTTTTATTGCAGCAATGGAAGCTGTTCGGGATAGTGGGCTTGTAGAGACGCCAGGGATTATCTATTCTGGAGGGCAAGGGGGAGATCAAGGAACAAGAGCACTTGTAACAAATCTCTATGAAGCCTCTTTTACAGATTTAGATCATACATTTTATACGATTAATGAAGCAGAAGGAGTTCGTGGGTTAAACCTATTAGTGGATATGGTGGAGAATGGGAGCATGAGCCATGACTCAAATATTGCTGCAGCAGATGAATTAAAGCTGTTTGCAGAGCAGTCAACAGCAATTAGTCTTGCTTGGAATGCGACGAACGAATTGATTTATGAAGATCAGATTGAATTTACACCATTTGCCATGAATTTTCCGTCAGAAGATGGGAATGCACAATTACAAGGTGGAATCTGGGGATTTGGTGTATTTAACAATGGAGATATGAATAAAGTAAATGCAGCAAAAACATTGATTGAGTTCTTGGTTGATGATCCGATTCAAAGCAAAAAAAGTATTGTAGCTACTAATTTTTTTCCAACGAATCAGGTGAATGAAAGAATATATATAGGAACGGAAAACGAAAATAAAATGAGACAATATATGTCTTTCCTTCCCAATTTAGGAAGTTATTATCAAGTAACCCCTGCATGGCCAGAGCAACGTATTGCATGGTATAATTTGTTGCAACAGGTGTTTTCAGGAAGGGATGTTCAAGAAGCAACCAATGCTTATGTAGAAGTGCTAAATACCCAGATTAACCCATAGAATAGGGGGGATAAATTGAGAATGCAGACGCGAGAAAAAAATCATTTGATTCTACCAATTGCCTTAGTGGGAGCAATAGGTGTTCTTTTAGTTGCTATCTTTTTTTATAACATATACATAGGAGATGAAATCAGCCGATTATCAGATCGGAACTTAGAACAAATAGTGGATAACAGTGCAGAAGTATTTGAACGTTCATTTGAGTCGGATATTGCTCTATTAGAATCTTCAGCATCCTTACTACCAGTTTGGGATTATTTGCGATATATTGATTTCGAATCACAGCATTATCAATTTCTTTCTAGAAGTTTTGATTATATGATTGTTATAAATCCCTATGGATACGCAGTTGGCAGTGATAATAATATCAGTGATGTTGTAGCGTATGACTATTATCTAGAAGCGATGAAGGGTAATACATTTATTAGTGAGCCAGTTTTTTCTGAGCTGACTTCGAAACCCTCTATTATTATTTCTACGCCTATGATTGCCCATGGTGAAACAAGAGGGGTATTGGCTGGTTTTATTTATTTAGATACATTGGATCAGATGTTTGGAGAGGAAACAGAAGGTTTAAGTGCTAATTTGATTGTGGATTCAAACGGAAATATTATTTCAAATGGAGTTGAAAACTCGGATTTTCATCCATTGGCCAATGTATTTGATATAATGGAAGAAAAAGGATTAGTTGAATCAGAATCATTTACACTCTTAAAAAATCATGTTTCGCAAAATATAAAAGGGAGACAGTCTATTGACTTTGGAGGGGAAATCAATTGTGTGATTTATGAACCAGTTGGAATTAAAGATTGGATGATTTTATCCATTATGCCACATTCTGTGATTCAATCTACAACCAATGAAATTGTTATGGTCACTGCAGTGGTATCTGGAATTATAATGCTGATTGTATTTATATTTGCTTTTTTTATTAATGCTTCTCAGAGAAATATATTGAAGCAGATTGCTGCAATTGCATATGTATCCCAATTAACAGGAATCAATACATTAGTTAAATTTAAACTAGATACGACTTCATTTATGAAAAACAATAGTGGAAAAAACTTTTTACTTATCAAATTTGATATGGAGAATTTTCGACTGTTGAATGAATCATTAAGTATTAAAGAAGGGGATCGAGTTTTGCAATCGATGGCAAAAGTAATCAACATAGACCAATATGGACCAAGCATTAGTGCGCATATTCATGCAGATGAATTTTTAGTACTGATTGCATATCAAGACGAAAGTGTAAAGCAGTGGCGAGATACCTATGTAGACCGATTACTTGAAATTTTAGGAGATGATTTCAATTATAATGTACGTATAGTAGCTGGTTTTTATTACATAAATAAAGATAATAATGTGGATATAGCAACTGCAATCGAGCGAGTGAATATTGCGCATAGAAGAGCCAAAGAAACAAAAGTGAATCATAGTGTATATTCAGATGAGTATTTAACAAGTGCAATTAAGACAAAAGAGATAGAAAATCGTATGGAAACGGCATTACTTCGTCATGAATTCCATATGGTATTACAACCAGAATTAGATCTTTCTTCAGGGAAAATGGTAGCAGCCGAAGCGCTTGTTCGTTGGATTCATGAAGATGTATTCATGAGGCCAGATGAATTTATTCCGATTTTTGAAAAAAATGGATTTATATTGAAGTTGGATATGTATATGTTTGAGCTTGCTTGCTCTTATCTTAAAGATTGGATCGAGGAAGGCTTAGAACCATTTGTTCTTTCTGTTAATTTTTCAAGAAAGCATCTGTATGCTACAGATTTTGTTTTGAATCTAACATCCATTTGTGAGGAGTATGAAATCCTTCCTGCATATATGGGAATTGAAATTACAGAAACGAGCATGTTAAGCAATGAAGTAGATTTGGTATCACTTATTCACCAATTGCAAGATAAAGGTTTTAAGGTCTTAATGGATGACTTTGGCTCTGGATATAGTTCACTAGGGTTATTAAAAAATACGCCTGTAGACGTAATTAAATTAGATAAAAGCTTTTTCTCTAATACAGAAGATCGTAAGAGAAGTATGGCAGTTGTGGGAAGTGTTATTCAATTATCAAAAGCACTTAATATGCAAACACTTGCAGAAGGAATTGAGACACTAGAAGATATTAG
>CAYJKD010000047.1:2888-15073 GCA_964370595.1 uncultured Lachnospiraceae bacterium | reverse complement strand
TACATCAAATATACCTACAAGTTTTTCTTCTAATAGCGTTCTCTCTTTTTCTCCAGAAACAACAATCACTTTTTCTCCAGATAATTCGCTTAATAGTTCTAATCCCAAATGCGCTTTTAAATTAATGCTCCAATTGATTTCATTGGCGTGCTCCGATTTATAATAATTCCGATTTTCAAACACCCCACTTTGGTTTATTTCATATACAAACCCATAAGAAAGCTCAAAATACAAACAAATCTCTTTCAAAAAATCCAACTCAGAAAATTCTTCCAAATTTTTAACACTAAATTTATCCATCATTTTTTTTAAAAAAGTTTCTTTTATCATAATTGAGTAATTTCTCCTTTGGGAAAGTTTGTTATTCAATGAAAAGTCAGCTACTCTACTTCTGAATTCTACGCATTAAGAATCGAAAGAAGCAAAAGTCGAAATGGGTTATTATTATAGAAAAAAGTCAAAAATTCACTATCTTCTACTTGTTGAATCATCATTCCTCCAAGTTCTGTGTGCGATATGAGTGATACAATCAATAGAATCAGCCAAACCCACAACACACCTTGAACCCCACCGATCAGAGCTCCAACTAATTTATCCATTCTAGAAATAAGAGGAATTTTACTAATTCCTTCCCATCCCTTAACTATAATGCGAATCAACATATAAACTACTATAAATAATACAATCGTTAATATTGCTGTTAAAACAAAATCCGCTACAGATGCTGTTAAATATTCTAAGAAACTTGTTGCACCAAATATTTCATATACTTCATCATTATTATTTTCTAATAACATATTTTTTGTTAGTTCTGGTAATTGTAATGCTTCTATGATTCCTTGTTGTCCCTTTAATGAAGTCATTTGAATTGGATCTAAAATCGTAACATCAATCCATTCTGTGATTTTATTTTGGACCCAATTAAAAACATTCGTTTCCTTTCTAATAAACTCCATTACAATTGGAAGAAAAAAATACACACAAACACTCGTTGCAACAAATGAAATCAAAGATAAAATTATCTTTATAAATCCTTGTGCATATCCGTATGTAATGCTTACAAGTAAAATCATTCCAATAAGAATACTTCCCCAGTACTGACTTAAGATTTCCATCATTTAGTATCCTTCCAAATTAATCTTTCAATCGCCTTTGCAACACCTGAGTGATTATTATCATCTGTGACATAATCAACACAATTTTTAATCATATCTACAGCATTTCCCATCGCCACTGAAACGCCAACCTCTTGCATCATAGAAAAATCATTTTCTCCATCTCCAATTCCCATTGTTTGTTCCATAGGAATATTTAAATGTGTAGCTAGTGCATTAATTCCTAATCCCTTTGTAGCATTCCGTGCGTTGATTTCAATATTATTCGCAAGAGAAGTTGTAACAGCTATATCATCTCGCAATTTTAACATTGCATAAATTCGTTGACGCTCTTCTTGATTCCTAAAAAAATTATTAATCTTCTCTGCTTCAATTCTATTTTCTTCTATATAACTACCTAAATCAGGAATCCACTTCCGTGTTTCTATAATGGTTTTTCTCATTTCTTTTTCAATTTGAAAGAAATCAAAAAGTGAAAGGAATTCCTCCAAGCCATATCCTTGATTACCTGAATAGAAATCATACATACATTCATAACTTCTAGCTAAGGCAATCAATTCCTTCGTCAAGCTATGACTCAAACAACATCTCTGTATTTCTTTACCACTTACTGTATCCACAACGACTGCGCCATTTACTGTAATGCCATAACGAATCCCAGGTATATTGCGAACTGCTTCTGGAATCCCTTTCCATAATCGCCCTGTGCAAGGCACTATTTCAATTCCGCTCTCAATACAGCGTCTCAATGCGTTCTCATCCTCTACAGACAGACGCTTTTGGTCATCCAACAAGGTTCCATCCATATCGATTGCAATCAATTTAACATTTTTCATTTAAACAAAATGTTCTTCTTTTAACACAAGAAGTCCTTCCTTGTCATATTTTGAAACAAACATATTGGAAAATATTTTAGATACTGGTGGATGTTCTGCACGGTCCGCCACTTCTTCAATCAAATCTTCTGCATGTTCTTTTGTTAAAGTAACTCCATCTTCTTTCATAATTTCAATTCTTTCATATAATGCTAGCATACTTTTCCCTGTAACACTACAATCAATTGAATTAGCATATTGGCATGCATATTGAGCAAAATCATCAATCGACAATACTACGTCTTTATCACTCTCATCTAGCTCATCTCCATCAGGTGCACGGAAAGCTGTATCTTTTACTGGAACAACACGCCTAACCGGTCTTGTGTCTTCTTGTTTTTCTTCCTTATTATCCTTCGATTCTACTGTTTCATATAACTCCTGCGTTGTCCCGATACATTCAAACATCGTTGCTAATTCAGTGCTATTTTTATGAATCAACTCTAGTTGTTTTGGATTATCGATTAAGACTACACGTACTCCTGTTTTGTCCTCTTGAAGAAATTCTTTTAACTCAACAAGTTGTCCTTCACTCAACTCTCCAGCATATTCGATCATAATATCTTTTGCTTGCAATTTTTCTTTATTTTCTAAAATACCAATCTTATTTAACTTTGCCGCATTGGTTTTAACTACTTGATTTTTAATTCCAGTTTCCTCTCGAATTTGTTTTAATGTCAAGATAGCTTTTTCCATTCCTTTTTCAGGTGTTCTAGATTCGATCATAATATGATTTTTGATTGCTGGAAGCTCATCTACAAAATCTTCTTCAATAAGTACTTCTTCTTCAAATGTTTCTTCGATAACTGGAACTTCTTCTTCAAAATCAGTACTTGAAATACTGTTTATTGGAACTGGTTCTTCCCTCTCTAATGCTGTTTCCTCTATATCAGTATTAGAAATTTGCTCTACACTGTTTTCAGGTTCAACAATAACGGGTTGTTCCTTTTTCACTTGAACTTCATTTGGTTGTTTTTCTTCTGTCTCTTCTATATATCCATGCTCTTTTATCGCTTGCAAACGCGCTTCGTATTTATCTCTATTTTCAGCTAAGTCTTGTTGGTATTCTGTTAATGGAGCATATTGAACTTTTAGCTCCATTGCTTTTTCTACATAGTTGCCCAAACCAAACATAAGCATAAGGCGATCACACATCTCAATACACGCATTCACATTACCAGCTTGTTGGTGTAACTCAGCCAATTCATACATCCACTTTTCATCTAACTCTTCCATATTATATATTTCTAGTGAGTGAATTTGCTGCTCAATTGGTGCCTGCTTCTTCTTTAATATTAAATATCGAAGAATATATTGTCTTGGATCATCTGATGAAATCTCAACAAATTCATCGTAATAATTTTGTGCCTCTTCTACTTCATTTACTTTTAATGATAATTCTACTAATTTATATAACAAGCGTTTTCCTACTGCCACTCGTTCCAAAGCCATGACCAGGATATCTCGTGCCTTTTCGTATTCCCCATTTTTTTCATATACTTGAGAAACCATGGACAAGATCCCACCATTTTTCACACGTTCCCAGTCAATGGTGCTTACAATTTTCATAGCAGTTTGATAATCACCTTTATTAACCAGTTTTCGAATTTGATCTTTTTTTATATTAAATTCGTATTTATCCATTTTCTGCATCTCCTTGCATTGTTTATTTTCTTTGCTACAATTCTGTACGTCCTTGCAAAGCTCTTAACAATGTCACTTCATCTATATATTCTAAGTCTCCACCTACAGGAACTCCACTTGCAATTCTTGTTACACGAATGCCAATAGGCTTTATCAATTTGCTGATATACATCGCTGTGGTTTCTCCCTCTAAACTAGAATTTGTTGCAATGATCACTTCATCTACTTCTCCTTGTAAACGTTGCATCAATTCTTTTAGTTTTATATCATTTGGTCCTATACCAAGCATCGGAGAGATTGCACCATGCAGTACATGGTAAACACCTTCATATTTTCCTGTTTTTTCATATGCTGCTAAATCCCTCGTATTTTCAACTATCATAATAACTGTTTTATCTCTTTTTTCACTTCTACAAATCGGACATAACTCTTGGTCCGTCAATGTAAAACATTGGCTGCAATACCTCACATTTTGCTTTGCTGATGTAATTGCTGAAGATAGTCCTAACACCTGCTCTTCTGGCATATTAATAATATGAAATGCCAATCGTTGTGCAGATTTCACTCCAACTCCCGGAAGCCTTGAAAGCTCTTCTATTAATTTTGTAATTTGACTGCTGTAGTAATCCATCTTAGAATGGGAACCCTCCGCCTAAGCCTCCAGTTAGTTTTGCCATTGCTTCTCCCGATTCTTCCTCCATCTTTCTGTAAGCTTCGTTCGTTGCAGCAACGATTAAGTCTTGTAGCATTTCGATATCATCTGGGTCCACTACTTCTTCTTTCAAAGTAACTGATAGCACCTCTTTTTTTCCTGTTACCACTACGGTTACAGCACCACCACCTACGGTTGCACTATATTGTTTTTCTTCTAGCTCTTTTGTAGTTTCCTCCATTTGCTTTTGCATACGTTGTGCTTGCTTCATTAAATTATTCATGTTTCCAGGCATTCCTCCTGGAAATCCTCCACGCTTTGCCATAATTTCTTCCTCCTCGTTTTCTCTCACTTAATCTTCAATCGTTATTTCCATATGAATAGCTTCTTTTAGCTCTTCATCGCTGACATATATGGTATTCAACCGTTCACTACTATGTCTCATTCTAGTTTTAAAATACATCTCTTTTCCATATTGTTCTTTTACATAGGCATCCAATTCTCCTAGTGCTGTCGGGCGATTTCCAATTGTAAAGCTATCTTCACTAGAAAACACAATACATAAACTGCTATCTCCACTTGGCTCTATTATCGTATCTCTGAATGCTGGTCTTATTGCTCCACCTAGTGAGCGAATAATTTTTCCCCATTCTTTTCGAATTAAATTCAAGTCTTCTAATTGTGCTTTGGGAATTACTACTTGACTAGGAGGAATTGCTTGATCTTGTTTTTGATCTTCTCTATATTCAGGAATAACTGTTCTCGTTTCTAATGCAATCGGAACACCTTCCTCCACTTTCATTTCCAACTCATTTAATCGTTGTAAAATAGAATCATAATTTTCTTCCATTTGTGGCTTTATCATCTTTACCATTGCTACTTCAATTAAAACACGCTTTTGATTTGAGTATTTAATCTGGTTAGATAGTTCAGAAAAGATACGAATGTAACGCATCAAAACTTCTTCTTCTACCATTTTTGTTTCTTCTTTCAGTTGAGCAATATTATCCTCAGACATCTCAAGCATTGATTCTGCATCATTAGCAGATTTTAGCAACAACACATTTCTCAAATACCAAATAAAATCGGTAATAAATTGTCCTAGCTCTCTGCCTTGAATTACCATTTCTTCTAATGTTTTCATACAGCCCATCATATCTTTTGCTATCATGCAACGCAGTAATTTACTAAATACAGTCGCATCTACCGCCCCTAATACCTCTAATACATTATCATATGTAAGGGTTTTTTCAAAATGAAATGCTACGCATTGGTCGAGTAGACTTAATGCATCTCGCATAGATCCATCAGCTACTTTTGCAATATATTGAAGGGCCTTTTCTTGGGCATCAATTCCTTCTTCTTTTGCAAGTTCATTCAATCTATTTGCTAATGTATCTAAGGTAATGCGCTTAAAATCATATCTTTGACATCTAGAAAGAACTGTAATTGGAATTTTATGAACTTCTGTAGTCGCAAGGATAAATATTACATAAGAAGGAGGTTCTTCCAGTGTTTTTAATAACGCATTGAACGCTCCAGTTGAAAGCATATGTACTTCGTCGATGATATACACACGAAAGGTTCCTTCTGTAGGTGGATACTGAACTTGATCTCTAATTTCCCTAATATTTTCCACTCCGTTATTTGATGCTGCATCAATTTCCACTACATTCATGGAACTTCCTTTTATAATCCCCTTACATATATCACAAACATTGCAAGGGCTACCGTCAATTCCATTTTGACAATTGACTGCCCTTGCAAAAATTTTAGCAACACTTGTCTTTCCTGTACCTCGAGTTCCACAAAATAGATATGCATGCCCCATTCTTTTCGATCTAATTTGATTTTTTAATGTTGTTACGATATGGTCTTGCCCTTTAACATCTTCAAATGTAGAAGGGCGCCATTTACGATATAATGCTGTATAAGACATACATTTGACTCCTTAGTACAATTTTATTCATCACCAAAACAAATTCCTAACATCTTAGCTTCTTTTACAATAGAACTATCTGGATCTACCATCTTTAACTTACTAGCAATTTCTTCTAATGGAATCGAACTAATATCATTATCCTCCACACAAACCATTCTTCCATATTTTTTCTCTTTGATCAACATAGCTGCTGAAACTCCAAGACGTGTTGAAAGCACACGATCATATGGACATGGTTCTCCTCCTCTTTGCATATGCCCAGGAACTGTCACTCGAATCTCTTGTCCTGTTAATTTAGCAATTTCTGCCCCTACTTCATATGCTACAGATGGGAATGTAGTATTTTTTCTTTTTTCTTTCAGTTCTTTTTTAGAAAGCTGAGCATCTGTTTTTGAAATCGCGCCTTCTGCCACCGCAAGAATCGAAAAACGCTTGCCTTTTTCTGTTCTTTCTTTTAATGCTTCTGCGATTGTTTTTGGATCATAAGGAATCTCTGGAATTAAAATAATATCTGCTCCTCCTGCAATTCCTGCATGGAGTGTTAACCATCCAACTTTATGCCCCATCACCTCTACGATAAACACTCGTCCATGAGAAGCTGCTGTTGTATGAATGTAGTCAATTGCATTCGTTGCAATATCAACTGCGCTTTGGAATCCAAATGTCATATCCGTTCCCCAAAGATCATTATCAATCGTCTTCGGTAATGATACTACATTTAATCCCTCTTCTCTCAGTAAATTTGCTGTTTTTTGACTTCCATTTCCACCTAAAACAACAAGGCATTCTAGATCTAGTTTTTTATAAGTTTCTTTCATTGCTTCCACTTTATCAAATCCATCTGGTTGCAACTCTCTCATTTTTTTAAACGGCTGTCTTGATGTTCCTAATATGGTTCCGCCAATTGTCAAAATTCCCGAAAAATCTGAAGGTTTCATAATGATATACTTTTCATACATCAAACCTTTATATCCTTCTTTGAATCCGATTATTTCTACATCTTTTACCAGCTTATACAAAGCTTTTGCAACTCCACGCATAGTAGCATTTAAACTTTGACAATCTCCACCACTCGTTAATATTCCAACTCTCATAGTACCATCCTTTCTTGACTAGAATCACACCGTTTCTACGTTTACTATTAGAATAAGACTATAAAATCTCCATTCTGATATTATAATACAATCTGCACCTCGGTACAAGTATTTCTTATTTGATCTACAAACATGATTTCTTTTCACGTCTACTGTCAAGGATGTGGAGGTAACATCCGCTCAACTGCTGTAATATCAAGTTTCAATTCATCTCTCTTTTCATTTACTGCTTCTATGGTGTCATACATAATATCCAAGCATTCTACACAAGATTCATAATCTACATCCACGTAATTTTCACCTGGATATTTTGCATCAAAATAAAAATCTTTCAACATAGACAATGCTCCTTTATCTAAAACAAATCGGTTATCCTGTTTATGAATTTCTGTATATAACGCTCTCAAATTATGTGTTGTTAACAACTTAAATGGTTCTACACAAACTCGTTCTACTATTGATTTCAACATTTTTTCTGCAATTTGCTGCGCACTAATAGCAATTTGGTTGTAATACGGTAAATGTAGTGTTGCTTGTAAATAATTTAAGTCACTAATGGCAATTCGATAATAATCATTGTTTTTGTTCATTTAATCCTCCTATAATATTTTCTAAGTTCTTTTGCAAACGGTTCTTCACTAAATTCAAAATATTCTCTTGATACAAATACAATATCCACACGAAGAATTTCTGTTTCCTCTCGTAACGATCCACTGGTTCTCCTATCTGGTCGATGTTGTGTAATGACACACAGGTCAATATCACTAGTAGATTTATATTCTCCTCTCGCATAGCTTCCAAATACGCCAACTTCTTCATAAGAAATATCATACTCTTCAATCAACTCTAAACTTCGTTTTAAACGCTTTTCAAAATCAATTTCCACATTCCTTGTTACAGCCATATTTATTTTCTCCAAATTCATTCACTATCTTTTAATCCTTACTTATATCTTATCATTGAAATTTTGAAAAGTCATCAAAAAAGGAAAAACACTCATCTTTCGTTGAAATAGGATATTTATTTCAACAAATAAGCATGGTCACACACTTTTATTAAGAAAGTGTAACCATGCTCATTTACTTCATTATGATTATATAATATAACTATGTGTTTCGATACATGATCAGACACTTGCTACTACAACATTGATATAACTGCTGGGAGAAATGAAAGTAATGCGTATACAATGCTAACCACTACTCCTCCTACTGTTGCTACAATATTAATGGTTTTTGCTGTTTTTAAATCTTTTTCAGCTGCTTCATAACTTTGTTTTCCTCTCACACCAGAAACCAAAATAATCGCCCAAACACCTAATGGTAAGCAACAACACAATGTGTTGATAATCGCCCATATCAACTGAGGATTGGTATCTATCTCTTGGATTCTAGGATCTCTTTGATTCGTATATCCATTTGGCTGGTTGTAGGTACCGCTAGTTTGTTGGTTATATCCTGGTTCATTATAGGTTGTTTGGCTATAAGTAGTTGTTTCTTCTATAGGTGTATTATATTCTGTAGAAACACTCTCATATTTAGATTCTTCTACTACTTTTGGTATTCCATTTTCAGATTCAATTTTTGCTCCACAAAATCCGCAAAATTTAGCGTCATCTGTCAATTCTTCTCTACAAATTGGACAATTATTCATTCTATTCCTCTTTTCTAAATTCTTTTCTCTATTACATTCATTAAAGTATATACTATTTGTACAATATATTCAATATTCAAATTTATATCCCACATCCTTAAGGAGCCAATAGCACAAATGGTATCAAAGGGATATTTCTTATAATAACAAAGCTTATCAATACAACTAAAATCGCTTTGATTGCCCATTTTCCGATAGAGAAAAATGGAAGAACATCTTTTCCTAAGATTACATAAACATATTGTTTTATTAAGTAATATACCAAAAACGGTGCAATTACTACAAATACTACATTGTAATCCATAGCACTTAATATTCGTAAATGAACTAATTCATAGGAGGCTCTTCCAGCACCACAACCAAAACAATAAAGCCCTGTCAGCTGATAAAACAAGCAGATAAATGGACTTTTATACCAGTATAAATAGAGGATTCCGCAAACCACCAAAAGTGGAACCATTACAATTATACTAATCCGCAAACTTTGTTTCATTATACTCTGTATACTCCTTTATCGCTTTTTCAATTCCTTCCATTGTTGAGGAAAAGTCAATCCCTAATTTATTTATTTTATCAATCGACATAGCTAGATTCACGCTATCCCTATTTGAATCTGCTTTAATTAAGTTTTCATCCATTCCTAATAATTTTGCTGTATTTTTTGCTATCCCAAAAGTTGTATACTCACTGGGTGATCCAAAATTATAATTCCCACCAGGTATCTCAAATACTTTTTCTATATTATCTACCACTTCTTTTACATATGTAATGCCTCGAAACCCTTTATCTTGAAATGTCAATACATTTTGCTCCTCTAGATTCCTTATCATAATATTTAAAAAATGGGATTTGTTTTTATTACCTACTTGCCTAATATCATACATCCATGTCAATCGTAAATTCACTGCAGTTGGAAGTATTTCCGCTATTTTTCCCTCTGCTTCTAATTTTCCACATCCATACACTTGATCTTGGCACTTCACATCGTCTTCCTGAGATGCCTGAGTATTTGTATGACCTGAATATACTTGATCCGAACTAGCAAAAATCATTTTTGCCTCAACCTTTTTACATGCTTTTGCCAAATTTTCAGATGCTCGAATATTAACGTTAAAATGTTCCTCTTTATGATTTTGTGCATACGCAATATCAGAAATTGCAGCTGTATGAATTACAATATCTGGCAATATATTTTCAGCATATTTCAATACTTGCATTTCATCTGCTAAATCCAGTTCATCTCTCTTTGGAGCATGGATTTCATACTTATCTTTATAACATTGATAAATTCTACTTCCTAAAAAGCCAGTTACCCCTGTCAATAATATTTTTTTCATCATCTGCCTCCATTATATTAAAGTTACTGTTTACATGTACATTCATACATGCTTAAAGTTATCTGCAACATATTAAAACATATCACAGTTTCCTTTTCTTGTCTATAAAACTATCCCCCTCTATTGTTGCTATCAATGTTTACCTATGTTACAATATTATAACAAACACACTTATGAAATCAAAAAAGGAGCTTTTATGCTAACCACCTTATTAAAAAATCTGCAAGAGAAACACGAGACAAGACAAACACTAAGTCAGCTTCGCCAAGAGATCAAAGAATCCATTAACAAACGTTCTGTCCGAGAATTTTTACTGTCCAACCCACACATCGTAAAGGATTGTATTCAAGATACAGATGCGAAAACTCGTAAAAACATAGCACTCCTGATTGGAGATTTAAGATTAGAACATTTTGCCAAACTAATATACTCCCAATATGAAAAGGAGGAGCAACTCTTTGTAAAAAGTTCTTATTTAACTGCATTACAAAAATTTGATTGTAGTGAATTTATTCCTCAAATAAAAGCACACCTAAAGCGATTATCTCGCCTTTCCCTTACACCTGAAACCAAAAAACATATTGAGCAAGAAATGCGAGCACTTTCACAGCTCATTCTACTTGAAGATGGAATAAACGTTCATACTTTTATTGGCTATGACCATCCATTTCGTTGTATTCTTCCAATGAATCCCAACTTCAAAGATAAAACCATCGAGCAAATTGTTGACGGAACCTGTACCCCACTATCTTCTGCGATTCAAGTAAAAACAAAGAATATAAAGGAGTTGCTCTCTATTCGTACTTACAGCGAACTTCTTTTTACTATACCTGGTTTACTCACATGTTCTAAAGATCCTATTATCGCAGGAAAAGAAATAGCCAACTCGCAACTATTAAAACTACTAAAAGAGACTCATGTTGAGCCAGGACCATTTTATTTTCGCATTGAATTGAAAAGCAAAGATGCTCTTAGCGATCGAAGTATCTTTACAAAAAAATTATCTTTTGAACTAGAACATGCTAGCAATCGGAATTTAATCAATTCTACTTCGAATTATGAAATAGAAATACGCTTAATCGAAAACAAAGAAGGATTTTTCCATGTCCTACTAAAATTTTTCACTTTAGTTGATAAACGATTCACTTATCGTAAAGAAGCAGTCGCTGCTAGTATACGTCCAGTTGATGCTGCGTTACTAGTAGATCTTGCTAAAGACTACATGATTTCTGATGCTCAGGTGCTCGATCCATTTTGCGGAGTAGGAACCTTGCTCATCGAACGTCAAAAAGTGGTAAAAGCAAATACTTCTTATGGAATAGACAGTTTTCCTGCTGCAATTGAAAAAGCTAAGATTAATACAGAAGCTGCTGGACAAATTATTCATTATGTGAATAAAGACTGCTTTCAATTTACCCATGAATATTTGTTTGATGAAATCTTTACCAATATGCCTTTTATTACCTCCCATAAAGGAGCAAATGAGATAGAAGAAATATATAAATCTTTTTTCAAATGCGCTCGTGGATGGTTAAAGAGCAAGGGTACCATTATTATGTATTCCCATGACAAACCCCTTGTATCCTTATTTGCTAAGCAGTATAATTATACAATTTGTAAGGTTTATACTATATCAGAACGAAAAGAAACTTATTTATTTATATTGCAATAAAAACAGGAAACCATCTGGCTTGTCTACTGGATGGTTTCCTGTTTTTATTAATCTCAATATTTAACTTATCAATATCATTTTCATAGAATGTGCTGGTAACTCAATCGTTATTGCCTCATCCGTAGCAGTATATAAGTTGTCCGAAGTAAGTTCTGCTGACTTTAAAAGCAATTCCATATCTGCCTCTGCAATCGTCTTTGG
>CAYJKD010000047.1:0-2788 GCA_964370595.1 uncultured Lachnospiraceae bacterium | reverse complement strand
TAGTGAGTAGTCCCTCCTGCGCCTCTTCGACTGCTGTGTCATCAGGGCGACTAAGCTGTTTTGGATAATAATCATATTCCACAATAGGCTTAATTCCACGCTTTACATACTCCATTAAAATCGAATTGATTTTATTAAAATCATAGATGGATCCGTCTCCTTTTACAACCTCTCCACCGATTTGAAATCCCCAGCGCACTAAGTCACTAAAGGTATAGTGGCACCTAACATAATTGCAACAGTTCTTTTGCTCCATTCGATCCAGTAGTCGTAACCCCTCTGGAGTCTGTGTTTGATAATATAACAGATCCGAACCCACTGCTTGCCAAAATTTTGTATTATTCCCGATTACTTTTTTTGTATTTATTTGATAATGATACATAAGTTTTCCTTTTTCTAATTTTCTACTTCGACCTGAATCCTTATTTCTCCCCCTGCCATAAACGATTTCACAGACATGGTTAGCCCATCTAGTTTTTTTCCATTATGCCACAAACTCCTAGGCACGGTTCCAGTTCCTTCTCTCTTTATAACCAACTTCTCTCCCGATGCTAGCAAGACTTCCATTCGCTTATATTGAGGTGTTGTAGCTAACAATAAATCTTGTCCTGATACTGGAAATAATCCCATATTATTGCACAGGAATAGAGAGCTAAGACCACCTGTATCATTATTGCCAGGGATTCCACCTGTTGTATTTTTAAATAGATATGTGTTAGATAAGGATATAATTTCAGCTAGCTTATCATGTCTACCAATGTAATGATAGGCATATGGTGTTTCCATATCCGTTTCGTTATTAAATCCCTCAAATCTTCCTATTTTATCCTCAGGATTTTCATATCCAAAAAATGTATCTAATAGATGCTCGAATTTTTCTACTCCACCTGCTAACGTAATTCGTTCTTTCATATCTTCCATTAAACGGAAAGAATAATTCCAATGATTTCCTTCATAATAGGAATAACTATCTTTTAATAACCCTGTTTCCTTCTCAAACACTCCGCAGATATCTTTTTTTAGAGAACTAAACTTCTCATAATATTCCTTATTATTCTCTAACAAAGCAATTTTCACTAGCGCTTTTTGTGCCTCACTAAAATCAAGTAGGTGGGTAGCTAAACGTGGATTTCCCTGCTCATCAAATATCTTTTGCTCTAGCCTTATCATATCTTCATAAGTAACCTTAAAAAACACTTCCATATCCTCAATGGCTACCCCTCTATAGTTTGCATCTGCCAAAAAGTGTTGTGGCAAAGCGGAGGCTTGTACCGCCTCTAGGGCATAATTCGCAGACAGTGCAAGGGTATGAGGCAACATCCCCAGTGTTTTTCCAATATCAAGATAGCAACTAACTATTTTTTCTGATATCTCTGGATAAACGCTAAATATCAAGGGAAGTTGTGTTTTATACTGGTCCCAAAGGGTTTCAAACCCTAGCACATAAGGTCTATTTTTATCAAACAGAGGACTATGCCCCGTAAAATCAGATGGCTTGATTAAGGTTTGATATAAGTTAGAATAAAATAGTTGTTTCTCTTCTTCACTGGCCTCGACAAAAAACCTCGATAGGTGTAACTCCCATGCTCCTTCTGTATAACTCTTACATGTTTCAAAGTCCTTCTGCTGTCCACACTGTTCACGTGCATGTTCAAATCCCACAAGGGAGAATGTGATTTGTAGTTCAATACTTTCTCCCACACCTCGAAAGATTGTGCCAAAATCATCGGTTGTCTCTTTTAAATCTATGATTTCTCCTATCTCTTTTCCATCGTTCCAAAGAGATACCTTTGCAGGATTCATGGACTTTACGTAAAAATATAATTTGACTCCTTGCATAGTTACCGATGCATAAACCTCCGTATCGGAAACAACTTCCATATGGGTATCACTAGAATAGGAATAATACTTTTCTCCAAATTCTTTGCAAAGCCCATCATTAGCGAAATTGATTGCTACCGCTGATGCGGAGTATCTATGATATGCGGTATGCTCATCAACAGTGACTTCACAGGTAGTTCCACTCCACAGCTCCGCTTTGTAATATCCTGGAGTTGCTACTTCTTCTTTAATCTTTTGTAACGCAAATGATTCCTCTATAGTCACTCCAAGTGGCGCCACTACTGCATAGTTGTAATACAAACCCATCGCCCCAGTACCCGAACAGTGGTAATGAGAAAAACCACCAAATAGATTTTCCTCTAAGAATTTCTCTGGTGGTTTATTGGAATTGGGTTTATGTGTTCCGTATCCCGAAGAATATCCACCACTATACGTCCCACAACTCATTTGTCCAAATGGGTAAACTGCATGAGGATGGGTATTTCCACAAAGTGCTTTTATCGGATGCCATGTGCATGCAAGTCCTTGTGGAGTTGGTAAATCAATCTCTCCATTGCCATAGAATGGATTCACATAGTCAATACATTTTTTCATCATTTCCCTCATCAATATAATAATTGCTTTTTATTTTTTCACTTCAAGTAAATATAATAATGTTAGAGCCTGTCCATAAGCCATAGGCGCTGTCCCGATTTTTTTATAAAATTCCAAATCCAAACCTAAAGGGGTACCAATGGAAACACCTTCTACAATACCGTTTTCATCGATTAGAGAAAGTATATTATCCAGTGGTTTCATTGCTACATCTAAATATGTTTTATCTATTAAACCTAAGGAAACGGCTCTTAATATCCCATAACAAAAACCTGCTGATCCACTTGTTTCTGTATAATTATCATCTTGGTCTATAATTGTATACCAAAGCCCTGTGGTATCTTGATATTTT
>CAYJKD010000046.1:10797-15083 GCA_964370595.1 uncultured Lachnospiraceae bacterium | reverse complement strand
AAAAAAATGAATGGTATTCCCTGTGAACTAACTTTCAAAAAAATGGATATCGAGCTAGTTGAGCGCCAATCTGTTGTACCGTTAACTTAACCAAAAACAGCACACCCCTGTACCAATAAGGATTGTGCTGTTTACAAAAATAATTAAACCTATGTATTAGTTAAATATTTTCCTGTAATACTTTTTTCATTACAGGAAATTTCATACGGAGTACCTGTTGCAATTATCTGACCTCCCTTACTCCCTCCAGATGGCCCTAGCTCTATAATATAATCACTTTTCAACAATATTTCTGTAGAATGTTCTATTACAAAAACCGAATTACTTTGTGCCACTAATTTTTGAAGTAGTAACAAAAGCTTTTCACAATCCGATGGATGAAGTCCTGTTGTAGGCTCATCTAAAAGATACAGTGTATGTCCACCATTTCCTTTTGCAAGCTCTTTCGATAACTTTAATCGTTGACATTCCCCTCCAGAAAGTGTCGTTGTCGATTGTCCTAACTTTAGATAAGAAAGACCAACTTCATCGATTGTCTTCAGCTTTTTCATTATATCTTTATTACCCTCAAAAAAGTTTAAATTTTCAAGAATTGTTCCATTTAAAATATCAGAAATACTTTTTTCTCTATATTTCACAGATAAGATTTTTTTCTTAAATCTATGTCCATTACAAACAGGACATACAACTTCCACATCATCTAAAAACTGCATATCTAGAGGAATCACACCAAGACCTTCACATTTTTCACACCTTCCGCCCTTTACATTAAAAGAGAAATCAGCAGGTTTTAGTTTTAATTTTTTTGCCTCTGGTTGTGCAGAAAATAATTCACGAATCAATGTGAAAACTTCTGTATAAGTTGCTACATTACTTCTAGATTGCCTACCTATTGGACTTTGATCAATTTTGATAATTTCTGAAACATGCTCTAAGCCTTTAATATATTCTGCATTTTTTCTTTGTTCAATTACATCAAATACAAGTGAACTTTTCCCACTTCCTGATACACCTGCAAAGGCTACCAATTGCTCTAATGGAATTTCCACTGAAACAGATTTTAAATTATGTGCAGTCGCATTGATAACTTCAACAAATTTATTTGCTTTAATCTTTTTGTTTTCAGGTTTCCCTTTATCTTTTCTCAAATATTTTGCTGTTTTAGAACTATCATTTTCTGCAACTTCCATAACCGTACCAGAAGCTACAATTTCTCCACCAAAACATCCTGCACCAATCCCGAAATCAATCACATAGTCACACTCCTTAACAAAATCCATATCATGCTCAATTACAATAACTGTATTTCCTAAATCTCGTAATTTTTTAATAGATTTCAAAAGAAGTTTTGTATTCTTTGGATGCAACCCAGTGGTTGGTTCATCTAATATATACAAAACACCAGTTAGCCCACTTTCTAAGATGCTCGCAAGCCTTAAACGTTGACTTTCCCCTCCTGATAATGTATAAACAGGTCGGTCAATTGATAAGTATTCTAGACCAATCTTTACAATCCCATTTATTCGCTTAAAAACATCTCCAATTATAGCATCTGCAATTATTTTAGCGGATTTGGATAATGAATGTTGCATATCTTCCATGAACTCTATAAGAGCATTCATTGTATATGCACTAACTTCAGTAATGGTCTTTCCATTGATTTTTGCAGTTCGTCCATCAAATCCCAGCCTAGTTCCATGACACTCATTACACGCTTGGCTTGTAATCGCATTTGCAATGATAGGATTTGCAACTTTTTTTGTACTAGACTTAACAACTTTTTTATTAACAAATGTACGAAGTCCTTCCACATATCCATCCATAACGCGTTTCGGCTTTTTTATATTCGGAAACCTACTTTTAAAAGCTTCACTCTCCACACCATCAAGTAAAACCAGCATCTCCAACTCATTAAAATCTTTTATAGGTTTGGATACATCAAAAGTAAATCCATAATGTTTTCCGCACTGCTCATATACATTGGAATAGTGCTCACTAAAAACCTCATTGCCCCATATTTTAATCGCACCTTCTTTTATCGTTAAATTTTCATCGATAAGTTCTGATAAATCTATATCTTTAACAACACCAATACCATTACATTTTTTACATGCACCTTCACTTTTATTAAACGAGAAACTCGCCATACTAAGATGAGGTAATATTTCCTTACAGTGGGGACATTCTATATCCGTATAATCAATTTCTTCATCTTCATCAAAGCTAGGCAACACTTCTCCTTTGCAATTCGGACATATTCTTGTAGCAAGTTTTGCATACAAAATACGAAGATAAGTCAAAATTTCCGTGTAAGTTCCAACGGTAGAACGAGGATTTTTTGAAAGCACCCTTTGCCCTACAGAAATTGATGGTGATAACCCTTCAATACTATCAACTTTAGGTTTATTAAGTCCATCTGTAACCATTCCCATTGATTCTAAGTACTGTCTTTGACATTCTTTTTGTAATATATCCATTGCAAAGCTACTTTTTCCACTTCCCGAAACGCCTGTTAATGCAATCAATTGGTATTTTGGTAAATCAACCGATATATTTTTAAGATTATTTTCCCTTGCTCCTTTTATTTTTATTTTATCGTTTCTCATTAATCCTCCATCAAATGTTCTGCCATAAAATTTAACATTTCTGCAAAAATCGCTTTTTTTTCATCCGAAAATTTCTGGTCAACTGCCTCCATAAGTGTTGCTGCTTTTGTATCATTGCTACCTTCCAATAAACTTGGAGATAACGATAAATACGTTACTCTTTTATCTTCTGTCGACTGGGTTTTTATAACCAACCCTTTATTTGCAAGTTCGTTTACCTTTTGAGTCGTCGCAGGTCTCGAAAGATTAAGCCTATTAGCAAGCTCACTTATTGTCATATTTTGTTTGTGATTAATAATAAATAATTGTAATACATCCGAATAAAGTAGTGTACTCCCAATTTCGCTTTCTCGAATACTTTTATAGCAGTCAATATCAACTGCACTCATAAATTTAAAATATGCCTCTCTCATTAGATACCTCCCTTTGATTAGTTTCAATTTTGAAATTATATCTCATTGCAAAACAAAAGTCAATATAGTTTCGATAATGAAATTATATTGACCTTTAAATAGAAGTAGGAATTCAATAATCAACTTAGCTACTTCACATATTAAAATATTATTTATACTTATTTTACAATATCAATTCTGCATGTTCTTTTGGATCTTTGTCCTTAAAATAACGACTCAAATCATAAGCAGAATAAATTCCCATATCCGTTACAACTCCACTAACCAAGTGTGGTGGTGTAATATCAAATGCAGGGTAATATCCTTTTACACCTTTCATTGCTGTTTGAACACCCATTGCTTGCACTACAAAGTCTGGGTCACGAAGCTCAATTTTAACTGTATCAATCGTTGGATGTCCTTGATCTGGACCACCTGTTACAAAATATGGAATTCCTAGCGCCTTTGCAACCAAGGAAATTTGGTAAGTGCCTACTTTATTTACAACGTGTCCATCTACACAGATCGCATCTGCTGCAGATGTAAATACATCAATTCCCTCTCGTTCCATTACATACGCAGGCATATTATCAGTAATAACTGTTACATCAAATCCTTGATCATATGCAACACTTGCTGTTAATCTAGCACCTTGGAAATATGGACGTGTTTCTGGACAGAAAATTTTCAAATCATAGTTTCTATTTTTAGCAACTTTCAGCATTTGCCCAACAATGGTTTCAGCAAAGCACTGTGTCATGATTTTCCCTTTTTTAGGGAACATATCTACTAAGTACTCACCAATTTTTTCCATTTTATTATAACGGATATTATTCGAATAAATGGTATATTCAAAAATTGCATCACATACATTTCTTCCTTCTTTTAGTGCTGCAAATCCTGCAATCAAACAGTTTCCAGTAATCAACTTCATTCTTGATGCTGTTGTTGGTCTAGCATTACTAATGGTATCCGCTGCTTGTTTCAAAAACTCTTCTTGTTGCGCTTCTGTCATATCTCTACACTCATATGCTGCAAGTGCCATTCCCATTGCTGCAGCCGTATACGGCCCTGCACTTTGGGTTACCATATCTTTTAATGCTTGTGTAACTTCTTGATGGGTATAACACACAACATACTCTATTTTTGCAGGATAAATTCTTCTATCTAAAATACGAACACAACCATCCTCATACCATGCAATATTTTCATATTGCAACATAAATGCCAACCCTCTATCTGCTCTTTCCATCATTAATTTCCACCTTTCTTTTCTCTTGTTTTAGGT
>CAYJKD010000046.1:0-10697 GCA_964370595.1 uncultured Lachnospiraceae bacterium | reverse complement strand
TATACTTCACTTCTCCAGTTAATTTCAAGATAAGTTCTTTCTGTTCTGGATATTTTTTCAGCAACCCTTCTATATCTGTAGCATGTACATATTCTTCATCAGCAAAACCTGGTGCCATTGTCGTTCCAAGGAGAGCATATTCGCCATCTCCAAGGATACGCGATCCTTGCCATACTCCTGCACTTACACGATGCTGTACTTTTTGACCTGCAAGAATATCATTCCCTAGTATAATAACGCGAGAGGTTCCGTCTGGATGTAATTCCAGCAGTTCTACTGGATCTCCTTTATAGTAATGATAGATTTCATCTGACTCTAGTACATGGAGATGAGAATATCCCTCTCCCGTCAGCATATAATAAATAGCTGTATACGCATGTCTACCATCTTTTATCTCATTGGAACGATAAGAAGACTTAAATAATCCGCCTTCTTGTTCTAGTGGTAATAATTCCAATTTTTCAGCAATTTCTTTCCACATAATTTTCTCCTTTTACACTGTTATCCAGCTGCCTTGTTGTAATGCACTTTCTCCTATCGCCTCACAAACAGCACTTAAGTGTGCACCATCTTCAAAGTTGGGAACACATGCTTGATCTTTATAAAAATCTGCAACCAATGCTGCAAAGGTATCTGTAAATCCATTGGACCCAAATGGGTTTACCATCGTTTGAACACCAGCACCTTGCTTTCCAACATGGAGTGTTGTGCTTTCTTCACTATTCCACCATACTGACTTGTTTAAGCCAGTAACTTCCATGGAAAGTCGATTGATTCTACCATGAGAAACCTCTGAAAGAACCACATTTCCAATGATATGATCAGCTGTTGCAAATTGTATCATCGCAACATCTTCTGAATTTATATGAATCGTTTCTCCCTGCTCATCTTCCTTTGGATACATCATTCCATCCTTCAACCCACGCTCTGGCCAAAAGTTACCAAATATTGCACTTACGCGAACAATTTTCTTTTCCATCATGTATTCAGCCAAATCAATCCAATGAGTTCCGATTTCTGTAACAGCACGCATAGTTCCACCAAGTTTTTCATTATATCTCCAACTATATTGTGTTGGCAATATATGAAACTCTTGTAGATAGCTTCCATGCAAGAAGAGTACTTTTCCAAAAGCATCATCCGAAACAACTTCCTTCATCTGTCTACAAGCTGGATGATAGCGAACATTCAGATTTACGCCGCATTGTAAATTTCTCTCCTTGGCTAATAAGGAAAGTTCCTTGGCTTGTGAAACATCAAGGCAAAGAGGTTTTTCACACAACACATGAACATCATGTAAGAGCAACAGCTTTACCATATCATAATGTAAATTAGGAGGCGTACAAACATGTACTGCATCAACTTTTGTTTCAAAAAAAAGTTCTGGTTTTGAACCATATGAAGGAATTCCATATTGGTTTGCAAATGTTTTTGCTTCTAAATCATCAATACCCACTACAGCAACAATATTTACACCAATTCTTCGAAGAGATTCCACATGTGTATGGGAAATATATCCTGTTCCCCAAATTCCAACCTTTATACTACTGATTTCTTTGTTCATATAAATGTTTTCCTTCCTATTCTTTTTTCTGTCCATACTGAGAAGCCATTTCTATCATCGTTGAAATATTTTCTGAAGAAATTTTCTCGTACTCTCCTCCCATAGAACGTATGAGCTGGTAAATCTGTGCTGTCATTTCAAGAACACCTGAAACACGAAATGCTTTATCCATCGTTTCCCCGATACAAACAGAACCATGTGATTTAAGTAAGCAAGCTTTTGCCTTTGATCCCAATGCCTTTACACAAGCATCTACTAGTTCTTGTGATCCAGGAAGCGCATAATCTGCCGTTCTTACTTCATCGTGTAATGCTTGTGCTGCTTCATCTGTCACAATTGGTATGGTTTCATTCATACAAGAGAATACCGTAGAATATATAGAATGCGCATGTACAATTGCATTTGCATCTGGTCTATTTTTATAAACACCAATATGTAAACCTGTTTCTATACTAGGCTTTCGTATTCCTTCTATTACATTTCCCTCTAAATCACACACTACCACATCCTCTTCTTCCATGGTGCGATAATCCATGCCACTTGGAGTAATGTATACTTTTGACTCAACTCGATCGATGGCACTTATATTTCCCCATGTATCTAGTGTTTGTCCTGAGTTAATTAATCTTAATCCCGATTCAACAATTAGTTTCTTATAGTTCATTTTCCGCTACCTTTCTAAATGCTTGCAATAATTTCCTTAGTTAGTCTTTCTAGCTCTTTTGAGCGATTTTTACCAATCTCAATTACTTCTTCTTCTGTAAGTTCTTGATCCAAAATTCCCGCACACATATTAGTAATCAACGAGATACCAATCACTTTCATCCCACAATGAGCCGCTGTAATCACTTCTGGCACTGTTGACATTCCACATGCATCTGCTCCCCATGAACGGAACATACGAATTTCAGCTGGTGTTTCGAAAGATGGTCCTGTTGTAGCTAAATACACACCTCTCTTTATTTCAATGGAAAGTTTTTTTGCACATTCTACCACTAACTCTTTTAGGGATGGTGTATAAGTGTAAGTCATATCAAAGAAGCGTGACCCAAATTCTGACATATTTTTTCCTATGGTTGGATTCGCCCCTAGATAATTAATATGGTCATCAATCAACATAAAATCGCCTACTTCAAACGATGTATTGACACTTCCACTTGCATTTGTTACAAACAAGGTTTCTACTCCTAATAATTTCATTACTCTAACTGGAAGTACAACCGATTGTATATCATGCCCTTCATAGAGATGAAGTCTTCCTTGCATACAAATTACATTTTTTCCTGCATAGTTTCCAATTACAAATTGCCCCTTATGCCCTGGTGCTGTAGATGAAACAAAATTTGGAATTTCATGATATGGGATAATGATAGGATTTGGAATCGAATCTGCCAATTGTCCTAGACCTGAACCTAAAATCATTCCAATTTCAGGAACTACATTGATTTTTTCTTTGATATAATTTGCTGCTTCTACAATTTGTTCATATAACATAGCGTTATTCTCCAATCAATTTTTATTTTTTACTCTTTCGTATCGATTTACTATCTAATACTACTATATCTTATTTTTCTTTGTTTATCAATCATTTTTTTGGTTTTTTCTTTTATTTTCCATTCCAAAACAACATATATTATGATAATACATGCTTTCAAACTCTAATTTTAGCCATTTTCACAGTGGTTTAAGTGATTTATTTTTGTTTTTCTTTGTTTTAAGTAAAATAGAACCACAAACAAATTTGTTTTCTTTTGTTTGTGGTTCTATTGCATCGATTTGACAATAACGAATGTAGTTTATTTGATAATGCTATTTTTTAGTTTTATCGGTAAGTACATTCAGCCTTCCATATCAAATTTCAACACTACGATTTAATTGCTTCGCTCTTTCTAACATATCCCCTATCGCAGCCTCTGATAAGCCAGAAAATTGGCGAAACTTCGTCAAATCAAGTGCTGTTAAATCCACAAGTTCTTCATGTTCAACTGCGCGCAAAATTTCTTCCTCTGTAGACCACAATTGAGCCAACTCTTCTTCACTGAGTTTATCTAGATGTTTCGGAAAATTCATCTCTTCATAGTTCTGAATTTTATATTCATCCATAATTTCCATTACACCATCTTTTGCATAACCATGTAACCCATATCGTTCCTCGTAAGTAGCAAGTTTTGCATAAAGCTCATCACGAATCGCTTTAATTTCTTCTGTGATAGTACCATGCAGTAAATTTGTAGTCTCCTTAGGATCTTGTTGCATATCAAACAGTTCTTCCTGTCCCAAAGAGTAATAATAATTAAATTTATATGCTTGATTGCGCAAACTAATCCAACGACGATTGCCTTTACAATGTTCAAGATATTGGTACTCTCTGTTTTTTTGTGGATTCTCTGCAAAAAGGGATTCTCCAGGATAATCTAAATGTGTCGGCATAGCCTTATCAGCAAAGTCCAAAATCGTAGGAAAGAGATCGTTCAAATCCACAAAATCTTCACGTACCGTTCCTGCTTGTACTTTTTTAGGATACCGAATAATCATAGGAATTTTCGCAGATTCATCATAAGGTAGGAATTTCTGATAAGTACCTTTATCGCCTAGCATTTCACCATGATCACTTGTAAAGATAATTACTGTATCATCTAAAATACCCTGCTCTTCCAACGTATCCAAAATACGTCCAATATTGTAATCTACAAAAGAAATGGCACCGTAATATAGTTCTTGTACACGCTTCAAATAAGATGGATCAGGATATTTGACAAATGCACCGTTTTCCTTAGCTATATTGGACAAAGGAGTAATTGACTTACTTAGCTCTGGTAACTCTACATCCTTGTACATCTGAGCATAACGCTCTGGTACGTCTAAAGGTGGATGTGGCGCAATAAAGCTACTCCATGCTAAAAACGGACGTTTTTTTGCAATTTTTTCAATATAATTAATTGTTTCGTCTGCTACCCAATGAGAACCGTGGTGTTCTTCTGGCAAAAGAGACTGCTGGGGTTGCATGTAGAGCAGATGGCGAACACCATGAACACTACGTAGGTGCCCATACCCTTGTTCCTTCAGATACATGGTGTACGCATCATCCTCTGGAAACACTGGAATCTCTTCCATAAGTTTCATATTTGAAAAACCATTATGGCGTCTACAAGGCAAAAAGTGCATCTTACCAATAGCCATTGCATCATAGCTTGTGTCATCGGTCAAGATTTGTGCAAAAGTCGGTAATTCTGGTGGAATCGCACGAGAATTATCGAAATAATTATCATCTAAACCGTGATGGCGCGCTCCGAGTCCAGTTATCATATTATGTCTAGCAGGAATACATACTGGATTTGGAGAATACGCATTCGTAAACACACAACCTTCCTGTACCAATCGGTCAAGATTTGGTGTTTTGATTACGCTATTACCCATTGCATGAATTGTATCAAAACGCTGTTGATCCGTAGTAATCAGTAAAATATTGGGGCTACTCATAGTGCTGTACTCCCTTCTGACATACGTTTTTGTTGCACATACTTTTTATGCACTACCACAAGCCATAGTGTAATTAGTGTTAATACATATGGAATCATCTGTACCAACGGAGTTGGAAAACCTGCTGTTTGGATACGCATCGTAGCCGCATCTGTTGTACTAAATAAAAGTGCTCCTAACAATGTTCCAATTGGAGTATATCCCCCAAATGTAGTCGCAGCCATAGCAATAAAACCACGTCCAGCTGTCATATTATCAGAGAACATAGCAAGTTGTCCTACTGATAGATGTGCACCTCCAAGTGCACCCAGTATGCCACTGATGGTAAGTGCTGCATATTTATAAGCATCCGCATTTACACCAGCTGTGACAACGGCCATAGCATGGGGGCCTGTGGCACGGATTCGCAAACCAAATCGGGTACGATACATCAAAAACTGAAATACCACAACTAACAATAAGGATACATATACCAAAATGCTTTGATTGCTAAAACTGCGCAAAATAGGTATTTGCTCCAAAAATGGGATATGCAAATTTGGCAAACCTTCCATATTTGGTAAAGAAATTGCTCCGCGTACATCAAAAATAATTTTCATCAAATAGATGGTAATACCTGCAGCAAACATATTAATGGCAATACTTACCACAATATTATCAGCCTTAAGTTTAATTTTAGTCAATGCAAACCCAAATCCTAGCAAGCCGCCTACTATTGCAGCAACGAATAAGGACAAATATGCCATACCCGTAAAATAAGTAACAACAACTGCAACAAATGCACCAAGTAACATCATGCCCTCAAGAGCCATGTTGGTAATTTTCACACGTGCAGATATCATTCCGCCAAGACCTGCCAACAACAGGGGTGGCAACATGCGAAATGTGGTGGACAATAAAACTTCAAATGCTTCAATCATACTATGCACTACCTCCTATCAAGCCTTAACTATTTTATTTTTCTTTTTGTATTGAATAACGATCTCTGCAGCTAACATAACAATAATTACAGCCTGTACTGTGTCAATGAGATCTCTAGAAACGTTTGTCATTACTTCCATCTGCATAGCACCATTTGTTAGTGCACCGAAAAATATTGCAGAAACAATAACTCCAAGAGGGTGCTTTCCTCCTAGCAGATAGACGGTAATACCTGTAAATCCATACTCAGGTGAAAAACCACTGATAAACATATTATTTACTCCAAGTGTCTGTTCTGCACCACCCAGTGCAGCAATAAATGCACTAATAAACATAATGCTATACATCTTTCGCTTGGCATTAACTCCCATATATTGTGTGAATCGCTCACTAATACCAAGGGCACGTAGCTCATATCCGTAAGGTGTTTTATAAATTATGATGTAAAGGCCAACAGCGATTGCTAGTGCTAGCAAAAATCCAACATTTAAATTTGAGCTTTCAGAGAACTTAGCCAACATAGCTGCTTCTGGAATTTTAGGTGTAGCAGGAATTGGAAGATCTCCCATAAAAACGTAAGAGGCTAAATATGTAGTAAATAAAACAGCTAAGTTGTTCATCATAATCGATGTAATAATCAGATTAATTCCATACTTATCTTTTAAAAGTGCTGGAATGAATGACCATGCAATTCCAGCTAAACCTGCAGCTAAGAGGCAAGCAGGGATTAACAAAATACTAGGAATAAAACCACAATAAGATGCTACAAGGGCTGCAGCAATGGCTCCCATATAAAGTTGACCTTCTGTTCCAATATTGAACACACCAGCCTTAAGTGCAACACATGCAGCCAAACCTGTAAACAAAATCGGTGTTGTACGCATAAGTGTGTTAAACAGAGCACTTTGACTTCCAAAAGCTCCTTTGAGTAGAACACTATAAGCCTCTAGGGGCGATGTTCCCGATGGTAGAATGAGCAAAGAGCCAATAATCATTGCAATGACAATGGTCACTAATGGTTTTAATGCAATAGCTACCCATTTCTGAACATTTTTTTCCATATCAGACAACCTCCTTTTTAATTCCTGCCATATACAATCCTAATTCTTCGCGATTGATGGAGGCGCTGTCTGTCACAAGTACAATCTCACCTTCATACAGCACTGCAATGCGGTCACTCAGCTTGAAAATTTCATCTAAGTCTGAGGAAAATAGCAAAACTCCCACACCTTTATTTTTAATTTGAATTATGTTGTTATGTATAAAACTAATCGCACCGATATCAACGCCTCGCGTAGGTTCTGCAGCAACCACTAGTTTCGCACCATGGGAAAATTCCCTTGCAATGATAATCTTTTGCTGATTTCCTCCAGAAAGTGCCTTAGACAATACTCCACCATGTGGAGTTCGGATATCAAATGCTTCAATCATTTGCTTACAAAATGACTTGATACTTTGTGGGTCGAAAAATCCCTTTTTTACATAATCTGCTGTTCTATGGTAACCAGCGATAATATTTTGCTCGATGCTCCACTGTGTACAAAGTCCAGTAGCATTACGATCTTCTGGGATATAGCTAATGCCTTCTGTAATACGTGTACGTCTATCATGTTTTGAAATATCTTCTCCATAAAATGAAACGGTGCCTTCACTAGGAAATTCTAGACCTGCCACCATGTCTGCTAGCTCACTTTGTCCATTGCCAGACACACCTGCAATACCTACAATCTCTCCTGCCCTGATATTGAGATTAATATTTGATAAAACCGGTTTATTATTATTTTTTCGCAAAGTGACACCCTGCATATGCAAAATATCTTCTGTACCTGGTGGTGTTTTTTCTAGCATTTCTGGTAGTTCACTACCAACCATACGCACTGCCAAATCTTGTGCATTTGTTTCCTCAACACTCACATTATCAACAACTTTACCACGACGCATAACCACAATTTTATCAGCAACACGCATAACCTCATCTAACTTATGTGTAATTAAAATCATCGTATGTCCTTTTGAGGACAAATCTCGGATTGTTTCAAACAACTCCTCTGTCTCTTGTGGTGTCAAAACAGCTGTTGGCTCATCTAAGATGATGATTTCTGCTCCTTTATACATAGCTTTTAGAATTTCTACCTTTTGTTGTACACCTACTGGCAAATCTCCTGCTAATGTATCAAGAGGAACAGCCATATTAAACTTATTGCCTAATTCAGTCAATTCTTCCCGAGCTTTTTTATAATCAAGTGATATACCCTTTAACGGTTCTGTTCCTAAGATGATATTTTCAAGAACAGATAACTCATCGACCAACATAAAATGTTGATGTACCATACCAATTTTGTGTGCGATAGCTTCGCGACTCGAACGGAAAGAAACTGCCTTTCCATGCAAGAAAATCTCTCCTGCATCGGGTTGCTCTAAACCATAGAGAATCTTCATCAATGTAGATTTTCCTGCACCATTTTCCCCTACAAGACAGAGCACTTCACCCTTTTCAATGGTAATGTTGACATCATCATTTGCAATCACACCAGGGTACACACGTCTTATATTTCTCATTTCCACGCATTGCATTGGATTAGCTCCTTTCTAAAAAAAGCGTAAACAATGGTCTATATCAATTGCTTACGCTTTTTATTCATTTTTCTATTATTGTGCAAATACATCTGTGATTTCGATTTCTCCTGCAATGATTTTAGCAGTTGTATCTTCAATGAATGCTACCGTTTCATCCGATACTGTTGTTCCTTTTGTAAACTCCATATCAGTTAGAGAGATTCCACCGTTTTCTAAATTGAAAATATGTGTCCCTCCTTCAAATGTGTCGTTTTTGACACTTTCAATGAAATTATATGCCGCAACATCTACTCTCTTTAACGTACTTGTCAACACACGACCTTGAATCACATCATCTTGGTTAGAGTCACATCCAATTAGATAAACATCTTCTGCATCCTTTGCTGCATTAAATATTCCTTCTCCAGTTTTACCTGCGCCGTGATAAATAACATCAACATCTTGAGACATAAGTTGCATCGCAAATTCTTGTCCTTTTCCTGGATCTCCAAAGTTTCCAACAAATGTACCGATAACCTCTACTTCAGGGTCTGCATATGCCGCACCTTCTTGATATCCAACATAAAAACGTTGAATCGCTGGCACATCCATACCGCCGATGTAACCAATCTTACCTGTTTTTGTTGATTTCGCTGCAAGTGCACCAGCAAGGAATCCCGATTCATAATCACTAAAGCTAGCATTTGCAATATTATCAAGTTCAGTTGCAATGTTAATCGCTCCGAATTTTTGCTCTGGGTACTTTGCTGCCATTTCATTAACGGTCTCCACCCAGTCATTACCAGCTACCATAATAAAGTCAAAATCGCTTTCGATTACTCCTCCTAATGCAGTAGGATAATCTGTAATCGATTGAGGCTCAACTACTTTGATCTCTACTCCCAAGTCTTGTTCTGCTTTTTGGAAACCAGCCCAACAAGTGTCGTTGAAAGATTTATCTCCTAAACCGCCTGTAGCTGTAAGTAGTGCAACTTTGATTGAATCACTTTCGCTACTAGAAGCCTCCTCTGCTGACGATCCACATCCTACAAGCAAACAGGCTGCTGTTACAGTAGACAATGCAATACCAAGTATTTTTTTAACCTCTTTTTTCATAAACAATTCCTCCAATTTTTTCCTTTTTTGTGGTAATATTTTAATATCCTCACTATATCACAGAAGAATTTTGCAAAATAGGAAAAATGTCTTAGTTTGTGCACAAACAGCACATTACACAAATTTTTTTTTTATTTTTATACAGTATTAATAACCAATAATAAAGTACTATTTTTCCCATCATATAAAACAAAAATGAAAACATAGTAGCTAGCAAAATCATAATCTGCTACAATATAGAAAAGCATTGCTACAAAAAGCATATGTCTTTCTATTCTGTCTTATATAACTACATTTCCAAGTCGAATTAACTCATACTAATGACATTATTTCAGAGAGGAGCTCCTATATGACTGTATCAGAGTATGTGGAACGCGACCCAAATTTACAAGAATTTTTTGCACAATTACCACGTTCTGCATTATCACAACTTTTATTGCAGCATTACACGAAAGGAATGCATTTATTTTCCTGTGGGGATCCACCTGACAACGTCTATCTCATTACCTACGGCGTTTGTAATTGCTTTTTATATACGCCTTTTTCAATGATAGCAAAATCTGTACATACTTTAGGGTATATGGATATCACAGGATTTCATGAAGTGGCCAACAACCTTCCACGCCTTGGAACTGTAGTTGCTCGTACTGACGTAATCGCACTATGTATACCCAAAGATTTAATAGCAGTATGGCTCACACAGCAACCTCGCTTCATGATTGCATTAACCTCTAATATTGTTTCGCGCATGTATCAAATCGTAAATTATAATTCCTATTGTACTAAATTTTCTGCAAAATGTGGTGTTGTCAGTATCATACTACATGAATGGGAAGTAATCACTCGATACAAAAAGGAAAGCGGTTTTATCTTGCCTTTCTCTCAACAAGAAATTGCCGAAATGCTTGGCAAAAATATTCGTTCTGTCAACCGGGTCATCAAGGAATTGAAAGAAATGAAGCTTATTTGTGTCAAGAGCCATAAAATATCGATTAGTGCCACACATATTGAATCACTTGAGCAGTTACGTATGCAGGAAGTGGAAAAAACGATACATTGA
>CAYJKD010000045.1:4316-15243 GCA_964370595.1 uncultured Lachnospiraceae bacterium | reverse complement strand
GGATTTTTAAACCATTTTTTTGTATTGTTTGCTAGTTTTACAAGAACTAGCATAACAGGGACCTCAACAAGTACACCAACGATTGTGGCAAGTGCAACAGGGCTATCAGTACCAAAAAGAGCAATAGCAACGGCTACAGAAAGCTCAAAGAAGTTTGAAGCACCAATCATTCCAGCAGGAGCAGCCACATCATGAGGGAGTTTTAGTAACTTTGCTGCCATATATGCGATAAAGAAAATAAGGAATGTTTGGAGAATCAAAGGAGCAGCAATTAACACAATATGTAATGGGTTTTCTAATATCACATGACCTTGGAAAGAAAAGATTAGAGTTAAGGTCAAAAGCAGTCCAATGATTGTAATATTTGAAAATTTAGGGATAAACTGCTTTTCAAAATATTCCACCCCTTTTTGCTTGGTTACAATACTTCTAGTTAAAATTCCACCGACTAATGGAATCACTACAAAAAGTACAACAGATAAAATAAGGGTATCCCAAGGTACAGTAACTCCAGTAACACCAAGTAAAAAAGCAACGATTGGTGTAAAAGCGACAAGGATAATAAGATCATTGGTTGCTACTTGAACAACTGTATATGCAGGATTTCCTTTTGTTAAATGACTCCAAACAAATACCATTGCAGTACATGGTGCAGCACCTAGAAGTACAGCTCCAGCTAAATAATCAGTAGCAAGTTCTGGTGTGATTAAATTTTTGAAAATCACAAAGAAAAATACCCATGCAATTCCAAACATGGTAAATGGCTTGATTAGCCAATTGGTAATCCAAGTTACAAAGAGCCCCTTTGGATTCTTTCCTACATTTTTTACACTTTGAAAGTCTACTTTCATCATCATTGGATAAATCATTAACCAAATTAAAATAGCAATAGGAATACTTACATTGGCATATTCAAAATTCCCCATGAATTTAGGAAATGCAGGAATGAATTTTCCGATTAGGACACCAACAATCATACAGATAATAACCCATAGAGTTAAATATCGTTCAAAAAAGCTAATACCGTTTGTTTTTTGTTTACTCATAATTTTTTATCACCTTTCTTTCAATGTTACGCGGTTTGACTTAAAGTCAAATCAAAAAAAATTGAATTAACAATAATATACATTGAAATTTAATGAATGTCAATATTTAAATCAAAAATTATTGATTTAAATACAATTTATAATTGTTATAATAACTTAGAAATAATTTTATTTATCATAGCAAAAACAAGAAAGATATACTATAATCATACTATTAGGACTTATAAAATTTATGTTATTATTGAAACACAGAACTGTAACCGTAGACTGTATTCTATAGGAGGTGCTGTAATGAAATATATATGTAGTATTTGTAAGTATGAATTTGATGAAGATAAAGAGGGAATACATTTTGAAGAATTAAATGTCTGTCCTATTTGCAAACAGGTTAAGGACAAATTTATCGTACAAGAAGAAGTGAAAAATCGTGTGGATAACACAGAGAGATTCATGAAAGAAATTCAGGAAATTGCAAAAAGTGGAAAAACAATCCATGCTGCAATGAGTACAAAAATGAAAATACCTTCATGGGATGAGATTTTATTTTTAGGTGCACAACTAAATCCTCCGCCACTGAATGATGGCGACCCTATTAATACACAAACAATAATTGGAAAAAATGCAAAAAAACCGTTGGTATTAGAAGCGCCAGTCTATATTTCACACATGTCATTTGGTGCATTATCAAAAGAAACAAAAATAGCTTTATCGAGAGGTGCTGCAAAAGCAAAGACCGCTATGTGTAGTGGAGAAGGTGGAATATTACCTGAGGAAAGAGCTGAGGCGTACAAATATATTTTTGAATATGTTCCCAATAAATATAGTGTTACAAAGGAAAATCTGATTGCAGCAGATGGAATTGAAATTAAGATCGGACAAGGAACAAAGCCTGGAATGGGAGGGCATTTACCTGGAGAGAAAGTAACAGAAGAAATCGCTAAAATACGAGGAAAAGAAGTCGGACAAGATGTGCAAAGTCCTTCGAAATTCCAAGAGATTAAATCAAAAGATGATTTGAAGAAATTAGTGTTGTATTTAAGAGAAGAATCTGAAGGTAGACCAATTGGTATAAAGATTGCAGCAGGAAGAATTGAAAAAGATTTAGAGTATTGTGTATATGCGAATCCAGATTTTATTACAATTGATGGAAGAGGAGGGGCAACTGCTTCAAGCCCGTTATTTCTTAGAGAATCTACTTCAGTTCCCACTATATACGCATTGTGCAGAGCAAGAAAATACTTGAATTCTATCAATTCAGATATATCGTTAATTATAACAGGTGGATTGAGAATTTCTTCGGATTTTGCAAAGGCGATAGCACTTGGGGCGGATGCAGTAGCTATTTCTACAGCAGCACTGATTGCAGCAGCATGTCAGCAATATCGAATTTGCGGGTCTGGCAAATGTCCAGTAGGAATTGCAACACAGGATCCTGAGTTGCGGCTAAAATTGAAGGTAGAAGAAGCAAGCGAGCGTGTATTTCGTTTTCTCAATACCTCGAATGAAGAATTAAAGACATTTGCAAGAATTACAGGTTGTGATGATATACATAAGTTATCAGTAGAAGATTTGTGTACAATAAGTAGTGAAATTGCAAATTATACAGATATTCCTCATGGAGGATTATCTTATAAATACTAGAAGTAAAAAAGAGCACGAAAGTGCTCTTTTTTTACATTAATGATAGCTGATGTAGAATAATTAATCAAATAACGCTTTTTTGTACAATAAAAAACCGTATTTTTTATTTTAATAATATACAAAAATGATATAATTTTTAAATAGATACAGAATAAATTGTTTAAAATATCTAAAAGTTGGAGGGAAGAGAATGAAGAAAAGATGGTGTTCAGTAGCGCTTATTGGTATGATGATGGCAAGTCTTGTAGGATGCGCAGGAGGAAGTAGTGAGGCGAATAGTGATGGAGAATCTAGTAATGCAACAGCACAAGAGGCATCTAATTCAGAAGATGGTGGAGAAAAAATTACATTAGGTGTTTATTTTTGGGGAAACCAAACACGTAATGAAGTAACACAAAAAGCGGCAGAGCTATATATGGAACAAAATCCGAATATCGAACTTCGTGTAGAGTTTGCTGACTGGGGAGGCTATTGGGATAAATTAGCAGCAACTACTTCAGGTGGGAATATGCCAGATGTGGTTCAGATGGATTATGCATACTTAGAGCAATATGTTTCAAGTAATTCTTTGTATGATCTTTCAGCATACATTTCAGATGGAACCATTAATACTAGTGGTATTGAGCAAAGTATTATTGATAGTGGGTCATTAGATGGAAAAACTTATGCAATTAGTTTAGGAAGTAATGCTCCTTGTATTGTGTATGATAAAGCAATTTTAGAGCAAGTGGGAATTGAAGCAAAAGATCAAATCTCTATGGAAGAACTTTATGAGTGGGGCCAACTTATCTATGAAAAAACAGGTGCTTTAACTATGATAGATGATGGAATGAACTTACTTAGCTCAACTGCAAGAAATGATGGGAAATATATTTACGATGAATTTTCAGCTGGAGATACATCATCTACCTTAAAACATTTTGAATATATTGAAAAGTTTGCTACAGCAGAATTTGCTATTTCGCCAGAATTATTGATTGAAAAAAATCCTAGCAATGTAGAGACAAAACCTATTATAGATGGAACTACATGGAATGATTTTGCATTTTCCAATCAATTTATTGCAATGGGTGATGTGGCTGAAAGAGAATTGGCTATGATGATGTATCCGACTACAGAATCTAGTAGTTCCAATCCAGAATATTTAAAACCAAGTCAGTTCTTTAGTGTTGCTTCAACCACAGAATATCCTGAAGAAGCAGCAAAATTTATTGATTGGTTTACAAACTCTGTTGAGTGTAATGAGATTTTAGAAGGAGAACGAGGCGTTCCAATTGATGAAACAGTAAGAAATACATTAAAAGAGAATTTATCACAAGATGAAGAGAAAAAAGATAATGTTATTGTTTACGACTTTATTGATACAGTAGGAAAAGTTGCTACTCCAATCGACCCACCGAATCCATTGGGATACGGAGAAATTGATGTTGTTTTAAAAACAACGGTTGAAAATATAAGATATGGAAACATTACAGCAGCAGATGCTGCAGTTGAGTTTGTAGAAACAGCAAAAGGGATTTTAGAAGAAGCTAATCTAGAATAGTAATAGAGAAAATCGGTATTGCATGAAGAAAATTTAATTATGCATACCGATTTTTACAAAATTACGATGATACGAGAGGGGTTAAGATGGATAAGGGCAGCAATAAGAAAAGAAAAAAAAGTTGGAGTCGAATACTGCAGCAAGAAGGCGTTGCTGGATATGTATTAGTACTTCCATTTATTCTTGGTTTCTTGGGTTTTATGGCATATCCGATGGTAATGTCACTATATTATTCTTTTACAAGATATAATATTTTAAAAACACCTACTTTTATTGGATTGGAAAATTATGTGACTCTATTTACAGAAGATGAATTATTTTTAAAAGTATTCGGAGTTACATTAAGATATGTTATATTTTCAGTTCCATTACGTTTAGTGATGGCACTTTTAGTGGCACTGTTATTAGTTAGAACAACTAAGCTATCTAGTTTTTATAGAGCTGTTTATTATTTGCCATCAATTATTGGATCTTCTGTAGCAGTTGCACTTTTGTGGAAAAGAATATGGGCAAGTGATGGTGTGGTAAATGCATTACTAGGTGTTATAGGTATTGATACAAGTATAGTTTGGCTTGGTAGAGAAAGTACTGCATTATGGGTTTTGATTATATTAGCTGTATGGCAATTTGGTTCTTCCATGTTGATTTTTCTCTCGGGATTAAAGCAGATTCCGGTTATGCTATATGAATCAGCAAAAATTGATGGTGCATCTAACCTTATGACATTTTTTAAAATCACATTACCAATGTTAACACCAACCATTTTCTTCAATATGATTAATCAAACAATTACAGGATTTATGGCATTTACACAAAGCTATATTATTACACAAGGAAAGCCTAATAACTCCACTATGTTTTTTGCGTACTATATGTATAGCAATGCATTTACTAATCAAAAAATGGGTTACGCAAGTGCAATGGCATGGTTTATGGTTGCTTTTGTAGGGATACTAACATTGATTTTATTTAAAACACAAAAATACTGGGTGTACTATGAGTCGGAGGGTTAATTTATGGAATCTTATAGCACAAAACGAAAAGTAATTGGAACGATCTATCATATTGTCACTTTTTTGGGTGCATTTATAATGGTATATCCTCTGCTATGGATGGTGCTTAGTTCGTTTAAGGATACAAAAGAGATTGTACAAAGCGCCGGAACCTTACTTCCTCAAAGCTTTGATTTCTCAAAGTATATTGAAGGGTGGCAAGGATTTGGAGGGATTACATTTGGCATATTTTTTCGGAATTCCTTTATTATTGCAGGACTATCTACAATTGGTGCAGTAATCTCATCATCCATTGTAGGATATGGGTTTGCTAGATGCAATTTTAAACTAAAAGGATTTTGGATGACATGTATGCTGATATCCATGATGCTTCCATTTCAAATTATTATGATACCTCAATATATCTTGTTTTCTAATATGGGGTGGATTGGAACCTATTTACCATTGATTGTTCCATCATTTTTAGGACAGGGGTTTTTTATATTTTTAAATATTCAATTTATTAAGGGAATTCCTAGAGATTTAGATGAAGCTGCTAAAATTGATGGGTGTTCTATTTACACAATATACTCAATGATAATATTACCATTGATAAAACCAGCAATTGCCACAAGTGCAATATTCTCTTTTATGTGGAAGTGGGATGACTTTTTAGGAGCTTTGTTGTTCTTAAAAGATCCTATGCAATATCCAGTATCCTATGCATTAAAAATGTTTGCAGATCCAACTGCTGGTTCTGATTATGGTGCATTATTTGCAATGTCAACGTTATCGATTATTCCTATTTTTTTGATTTTTGTAACGATGCAAAAATACTTAGTAGAAGGAATTGCATCTACTGGAATAAAAGGATAATGTAAACGGAAATCTTCTACTCATAGGGTTGATTTGAGTAGAGGATTTTTGCGTTATTATTGAATATTTAAAAAGTGCATGATAAAATCATCAAACAGAATCCTTTGCATAATAGTGTTGATGGAGGTAGGGGAAAATTGAAATTTTATATAAAAATGATGTTGAAAAGAAAATTATTGATCATTATTTTATTGTTAGTTCTTTTTTTACTGAGTGTTAGTCTTTATTGTGAAAAAATATTAATTGATACATATAACTTAGAAGTTTATGAAGCAAATTCAAGACAAATTACCACATTAGCAAAAGGTATAGAAGATGATTTGGAAGATATAGAGGAGAATTCTTTTGCGATTATGAGTAATTCTATCATTCAGAGTAACTTATCAGAATTGAATAAAATAGATCAAAGCGAAGGTGATACAAGGCAAAAAACTTCAAACTATTTGACGAATATTCACGATAGCATTTATGATATTCAACTATCATCAAATATTTATTCTCTTGCATTTGATATTAATGGACAGGTAGTAAACTGGGGGGCGTTTAATGCGAATGAATTGTCAAGAAGTGATTATATAGAGCAGGCAGAACAACAATACGGAAAAGTGTTTTGGGTTCCAATTTTAGCAAACACCCCTCATCTTTACTGTATACGTACAATTCGAGAAATTCAATATTTGAAATTAAAACCACTAGCAACACTTTTTTTGGAAGTTGATTTTTCAAAATTAGTACAATTACAGATTGAAGAAGCGGGGTTCTCCAAAGGGAATAGTGATGAATTTCTTATTTTTCAAGAAAATGAATTGATTTATTCAACAAAAGAAAATACGTCAGGAGATTTATTTGAGTATGAAAATATTATAGTCGATGAGATTTTAAATCAAAGAGATCAATATCTAATTATGAAAATAGGTGGGGAAGAAAAATTTATTTCAGTTGGAACCATTGAAGGAGTAAATTGGAAGTTAGTGCATGTTGCTGATTACAATACTATTTTTTCTACTGTTGAACGAGCACAGCAATTAAATATAGTACTTTTTATAACTGCTAGTGTTTTGGCAATTGTTACAAGTTATATCATTTTTAGTAGATTGACCAAACACTTTACTATCTTAGAAAAAAAGATGATGCGTTTTGGTGCAGGGGATTTTACACCTTTGCCATTAACATATGATTATAGTAATCGAGGGGATGAGATTGGAAGCCTTCATCGGAGATTTGATAAAACGATTGAATTGGTAAATGAACTTGTAAATGATAATTATATTAAGCAAATGTTATTGCAAGAAACACAAATTCAGGCATTACAGCAGCAAATAAATCCTCATTTTTTATATAATACATTGGATTCTATTTATTGGATGGGGCAAAAAGATTGCAATGAAGAAATATGTCAAATGGTGCAAGGGTTGGCACACCTTTTTAGAGGAGCAATTACGAATGATGGAGATGTAATTACTTTAGAAAAAGAATTAGATTTTTTGATGAGTTATATTAAGATTCAATCGATACGATTTAAGGAAAGGCTTGTTTTTGAAAATCATATCGGAAAGCAATATTTTATGGTGCTTGTGCCTAAGCTTAGCATCCAACCACTTGTTGAAAATGCGATTAACTACTCTATGGAATACAGTCCAGATGCTTGTCAAATATATCTTGATATGCAGGAGAAGGATAACTCCTACTACATCACAGTGAAAAACACAGGATCCTATTTTGAAGAGGATATCCTTAATAAATTAAAACGAGGTGAAGTTAATGCAACAGGAAGCGGTATTGGATTATTAAACATCGATAAACGATTAAAATTAATCTATGGCGTGGAGTACGGGATTATGGTTTATAATGAACAAGACCGAGCAGTAGTTGTAATTGTAATTCCCAAAGAGTTTTCTAAAAAAGGAGATTTAAGAAATGATGCGAGTATTGTTAGTTGATGATGAAGCGATTATTCGAGAATCCATAGCTGCAATGATTCCTTGGGAAGAACTAGGATACCAATTAATTGGAACAGCAGAAAATGGAATTGTTGCATATGACATGATTCGAGATGAATATCCAGATGTTATATTAACAGATATCTGTATGCCTGTGATGACAGGATTAGAATTGATTGAAAAAGCGAATAAATTAGATGAAACTATTAAATATGTAGTATTATCTGGATATAATGAATTTGATTATGCGAAACAAGCAATGAAGTTTGGTGTAAAACATTATTTGTTAAAACCTACGGATAAGAGGCAGATTATTGACGCATTGCGGGAAGTAAAAAAAACAGCATTACAAGAGAAGGTAATAAGAGATAAGGAAACACATATAGAAAAAATAGTTCTTCGTATACAAGACTGTGAATCTGAATATGAATTAAATAAAATAATATTTCCTATATTCGAAGCAATTGAAAAGATAGAGATTGCAAAATCAATGGGAATTGATATCTTGTTAAAGAGTACAACAAAAAGTAGTGTTTATGAAACGGATCGGGTAGAATTTTTTGAAAGTATGTTAGATACAAAACTAACAGTGGAGCAAATGGGAAAAAATCTTGTGCGCTGTCTTTGTAAATGTAAAAATTTATACTACCAGCATGAATTTAAAGAAAATTCTCATGTCGAAAAACTGAAAAAATATGTAGAACAACATTTAAATGATGAAAACCTATCATTAAAATGGTTGGCTGAAAATTATTTATTTGTGAGTGTAGGATATTTAAGTAAGCAATTTGTGAAAGAAGAAGGAGAGCGATTTTCAGATTATTTGAATCGAAATCGAATGGAGAGAGCAAAACAAATGTTGCAGAGAGAAGGGATTAATGTACAAACAGCCGCAGAAGCATGTGGCTTTGGTAATAACCCAAGGTATTTTGCTCAAGTATTTAAAAGATATACAGGAATAACACCAACAGAACATGGGTTGCAGATGTGCTCAAAAAATCAATCTATTATATTATGATGTTATTCCTGTAAAATTAAACTTCTATGATAACTAAAATTTGTAAGGAGAGCAGTGGTTATTCTCCAACCATTCCATCGCCATCGCCATCTTTCATATACTGATAGAGCCAATGATCAGAAGTAATGGGCATGCTAAAACCTGCAGCTTTTGCTTCAGCAATTGTGACAGTTCCATTGTGATTTGTGTCAATATCAGAAATATTTCCTGCTGTAGGAGCTGAAACTTGTGGAGTTTCTACGACAGGATTAGAGGCTAGATTTGTACGATTATATTCATCTGGATCTACATTGTTAAATTCGTCAGTAATTAGATTGCCTAAAAGTTTATATTGATATTTATAACTACTTGGAGTTTGAGTGCTTGTGTTTGGGTAAGTTATAGTTGCTACAAAATTTGTACATCCACCAGCATCACGTATTACCTTTTCCATATATGCTTGATCGCCATGTCGATTTAGTACAGAATCTTGAGGTGTTATATTGTAAGCATTTGCTACACCACCTAGAGAATCAGCAATGATATGTCCTTGATCTAAATCAGCATGCTCAGTACCAGGTACAGCAGCTTCATCATTATAATATCTACCATCATGATTTACAGGTTCAGTATGGTCATCTTGTAAAATAATAGAATCAGCTAACACGTAGGTTAATTGTCCATAGCTATTTGTCAGTCCCCAATATTGTCGATCTCCGAATCCGATATCAACTGCAACATTATTTGAACGGTGGCCACTTCGGTCTCCGCCATCAACATCTATAATTGGATAATCAACATTTAAATAGGTTAGAGTTCCGTTTGCAATTTGAAATCCTAATGAACTTTGGATAGATGTTTTTTCAAAAAGATTATTCGTTATTTCAGAACTGCTAATGGAAGGGTTGGATAAGTTTGTATTAGCGGCAACGGCTTCTGTCCCAGAGCAGCCCATGAGTAATAGAGAAGTTACGGCAGAGATAATTTTAATGTTCAATTTTTTCATAAGATTTACCACCTATCATGAGGCCAATAGTTTGACCTCTATTTTTTTAATATTTTTATATTTGAAAGAAAATCTTTCAACACGGATGTATTGTATCAAAAAGACCAGAGTATATCAAGAACTCTGCTGTTTGATGTTATTTTTAGGATGAGAAAATAACAATAAAAATATTTTGAAATTTTTTTATTAGAACCCCAGTTTTGAAAAAGTGGTTGCGAATACTACTATTACATAACAAAAAAATAAAAAAAATCAGGAGGATATAACAATGAAAAAAACAGGATTAGCAATGGTAGCAATGGGGGCATTATTAGTAACAGCAACATTAGGAGGAACTCCAGTATATGCATCAACAACTACAACTACAAGTGCATTGAACGAAATATTGACAAAAGCATTAACAGATATGCATGAAGCATTAAAACAAGTATCAGTACAGGTAAAGAAAACACAAGTTGGAGCAATAACGATTGAAGAAGAGGTTGCATTAGAGGAAGTTTTAGCAGCAGAAGGAATTCAACGAGAAGACATTACAGATCTTTCTATAGAGCTAGATTATGAAAATGGAATTTTTGTACATGAAATTGAGTTTAATGTAGGTGAAATCGAATACAAGATTGATATGAATGCAGCTACAGGAGCTATTGTTGAAAGAGAAGTTGAAAATGATGATGTAGATGATGACAACGATGATGATTTTGATGATGTAGATGATGACAACGATGATGATTTTGATGATGTAGATGATGACAACGATGATGATTTTGATGATGTAGATGATGACAACGATGATGATTTTGACGATGTAGATGATGACAACGATGATGATTTTGATGATGTAGATGATGACAACGATGATGATTTTGATGATGTAGATGATGACAAC
>CAYJKD010000045.1:0-4216 GCA_964370595.1 uncultured Lachnospiraceae bacterium | reverse complement strand
ATGACAACGATGATGATTTTGACGATGTAGATGATGACAACGATGATGATTTTGACGATGTAGATGATGACAACGATGATGATTTTGATGATGTAGATGATGACAACGATGATGATTTTGACGATGTAGATGATGACAATGATGATGATTTTGACGATGTAGATGATGACAACGATGATGATTTTGACGATGTAAATGATGATAACGATGATGATTTTGATGATGTAGATGACGACAATGATGATGATTTTGACGATGTAGATGATGATAATGATAATAGTGCTGACGACAATGATAGCGATGACGATAGTGATGATGATAGTGATGACGATAGCGATGATGATGATGGTGATGAAGACTAATTTCTGAAGTAATTATAAATCCATATGTAACTACAATAATAAAACACCCCTTATGAATTTTCACTGGGGGTGTTTTGTTGGTGTAATGAAAATAGGTTATGGTTGTTTTCCAATATATGCTAAAATTCCACCATCTACATATAAGATATGTCCATTAACAAAATTAGAAGCATCTGAAGCTAAGAAAATTGCAGGTCCTTCTAAATCTTGTGGAGTACCCCAACGATTCGCAGGTGTTTTTGCAAGAATAAATTGATCGAATGGGTGCTTGCTTCCATCGGCCTGAGTTTCTCTAAGTGGTGCAGTCTGAGGTGTTGCAATATATCCAGGGCCGAGACCATTGCATTGAATGTTTTGAGATCCGAATTCCGAACAAATATTTTTGGTAAGCATTTTGAGCCCACCCTTGGCAGCAGCATAGCTAGATACTGTTTCACGACCTAACTCACTCATCATAGAGCAGATATTTATGATTTTTCCATGTCCTTTTTGAATCATAGAAGGAATAACAGCTTTTGCCATAATAAATGGAGCATTAAGGTCTACATCGATTACTTGCCTAAATTCTTCTGCGCTCATCTCGCACATTGGAGTTCTCTTTATGATTCCAGCATTATTAACTAAAATATCGATAATTCCAACTTCTTGTTGAATTTGTTGAATCATGGACTCAACAGCATGTTCATCACATACGTTACAAACATATCCATGTGCTTCGATTCCTAATTCTTTATATGCAGCTAATCCTTTATCAACTAATTCTTGATTGATATCATTAAAACAGATTGTAGCTCCTGCTTTTGCATAAGAAGAGGCAATTGAAAATCCAATCCCATAAGAAGCACCAGTTATTAAAGCAATTTTATTATTTAATGAAAATAATTTTTCCATATTTTTTTCTCCTATCGAATTTCTTTATTACTAACTCCATCCATATCAGTAAATTCTTGATTTTCTCCGACCATACCCCAAATAAAGGTGTATGCACGTGATCCACTTCCAGCATGGATTGACCAGCTAGGACTAATAACAGCGTCTTCATTTCTCATTACAATATGTCTGGTTTCTGTAGGTTCTCCCATATAGTGCATTACAAAAGCATCCTCAGGCATTTCAAAATAGAGATAAACTTCCATGCGGCGATCATGTGTATGACATGGCATCGTGTTCCAAACACTACCTGGATTTAGTTGGGTCATCCCCATTACAAGTTGGCAACTCTCTACTTGTCCTGGTAAAATATACTTTACAATAACACGGTCATTGGATTCTTCTAAGCTTCCTAAATGAACTTTATTAGAATCCTTAACGATAACAATACCTTCAGCTTCTGCACCTTCAGGTTTAATAAGAACGGTAGGATAAGTAGCATGTGCAGGCGCACTATTTAAATAAAATTTTGCTGGGTTTTCTGAATCGATACTTTTAAAAAGAATATCTTTTGATCCCATTCCTACATACATACCATCTTTTGTTTCTAAATCATACTCTTTTCCATCAATAGAAACGATACCAGGTCCCCCGATATTGATAATACCAAGTTCTCTTCTTTCTAAAAAGTAATTTGCGCGAAGCTCTTCTCCTGCTTTTAATGGAATAGGAGTTATCGGTACGATTCCACCAACAATAATACGGTCTACGTGACTGTATACTAACTTTGTTTCTCCAGGTACAAATAAATTTTGAATGAGAAATTCTTCTCTTAAACGGTCTGTTGTATAATGCTTTACATCTTTTGGTGAAGCTGCAGTTCTAATTTCCATAAAAAACCTCCTAAAATAATCTTAATGATATCATTATACATTACAATAAAGTCTATTTCTTTGGAAATAAGATTAAAAATATTGCAAATACTGAACAAATAGCTTATAGTAAAAGTAATTGGAAGGAGCTTGAAGAAATGGAAAAATTAAATTCTTGTAAAGCAGGAATAGAACAGTGTATTAGTCAAAGATATTTTTCAATTGCTTATCTTCATAAAGAAGAAAAAACGATGAATATGCACATTCATGACAGTTTAGAAGTATATTTTGCAATTTCAGGAGGAAGGCAATTTTTTATTGATAATCAGATTTATGATATTAAAGAAGGTGATTATTTGTAATCAATCAAAATGAAAGTCATCATTTGACAAGAATTGATAAAGAAATTCATGAGCGGATGATACTTTCTATTCATCCTGGTTTTTTGCAATCACTTTCTACAGAACATACAGATTTATTAGCATGCTTTAAAAATGGAAAAAGTCCAAATGGACATAAAAGGCATTTAGACCGCGAACAACAAAATCGTTTTTTATATTATATAGATAAGCTTACAACAGATAATAGCTATGGAATGGATGTTTTAGAACGAGCTTTTTTTATGGAATTGATGGTCTGGATTAATCAAGTTATGATGTCGAATCAGGAAGAAAAATCTCCAGTGTATTCAAGACAAATACATGATATTATGACTTATATTAACAATAATATTTCGGAAGCAATAACAATTGAATCTTTATCAAAGCGATTTTATCTAAGTACGTCTTATATCAGTCGTCAGTTCAAGCTGTGTACAGGAATGACAATTAATCGATATATAGCTGCACGAAGAATTAGCATTGCAAAATCATTGCTAGCAGATGGAGAACATGCATCTGTGGTTTGTGAAAAAGCAGGATATCACGATTATAGCAACTTTGTAAGAACATTTACAAAGTTAGTGGGAATCTCCCCTAAAAAGTATGCACTGAATAGCCAATCCTAAAAAAAGGCAACAAAAAAGGCAAGCACAAAAGGGAGGGAGTGACTTGCCATATATAGGAAAGGCAACCATTGCAGAAGCGTAACTGCAAGTGTTTGGATGCCTGAGTTGTTAGTCGAACTTGGTAGTGATTGCGCGCTGTGTACTACCTAGTTCTATGAGTAAATAACAATTTTATGTTATATCAAAGAGTGTTGTTTGCTTTCCTTTGATATTACATATATTAAAGGAAAAATGTGTTTAAATTGTGTTTCATTTATGATGTAATTGTGAATTAGTAAAAATTATAGAAAAGAGATGTATATGAGTTTAGAAAAAAATCATAAATTTGAAGTAGTAATTGAAGATATGACCGATAGTGGAGAAGGTATTGGGAAATTAGATGGCTATATCTGGTTTATCAAAGATGCAATTATAGGAGATCGTGTAGAAGCATCTGTAATGAAGAAGAAAAAATCATATGGATTTGCAAGGTTGGTACAAGTATTAGAACCATCTACTCATCGTGTTAATCCCAAATGTCCTGTCGCAAAACAATGTGGAGGATGTCAGCTACAAGCGATGAGTATGCAGTGTCAGCTAGAGTATAAACAAAATAAAGTTTTAAATCACCTAAAACGAATTGGTGGATTCACTTCTATAGAAGAAGCAGAAATTATTCCGATTCAAGGAGCAGAATCTGAATGGCGTTATCGGAATAAAGCACAATTTCCATTAGGAAAAAATAAAGATGGAAAGATAATTACAGGATTTTATGCCGGCAGAACACATTCTATTATTGCTCATGATGATTGTTTGCTTGGTGTGGAAGAAAATAAGCTTATTTTAGAATGTGTTATTCAATATATGGAAGAGTTCCATGTTGAACCTTATGACGAGGACTTGCATCGAGGTGTAGTCCGCCATGTATTGATTCGAAAAGGATTTGTAACAGGGGAGCTTATGGTCTGCTTAGTAATTAATGGTGGAACGAAATCATTAAAAGGGTCGCAAGTTTTAGTTGAGCGATTACAAGCATTATTTGGAGAGGCTATGGTTAGTATTTCTTTTAGTACAAATAGAGAAAAAACGAATGTAATTATGGGGTCAACCGTAACAAATCTATATGG
>CAYJKD010000044.1:13405-15282 GCA_964370595.1 uncultured Lachnospiraceae bacterium | reverse complement strand
ATCAATAATAATGAATCTGTTATCCCTAATGAAATTCACTACGCGCTTAACTCTGAAAGAGAAGGAGCAGAACACATTCTTACAATTTTTGACTCAGAAGGTAGAAGTGTAATGCATGGAGAAGGCCAAGCTGCTATAACCTCTGATACATTTGGAGTATTAGTTGCTCCATTGGATCAAGATAATATTGCAACACCATCGGAAGCGAGCCCCTCTGAGGCAACACCGATTGTAAGAACCTCAGGTGAAGTATCAGTGGCAACACCATCCACAGCAACTGATGCAAATGCTTATGAAGTTGAACTGACAAATGATGTTAATAGCCAAAGTGGAATTGCTACTATCAATGGAGATCTACCAGTAGAATCTTATGATAAATCAGAATCAGAAAGTTGGTTTGAAAAAATCACACTATCACGAACGGTTGATGACTCTGTATTATATTATTCACCAATTGTGATTAATGAACATGCAACCGATTATAATTATGAAGAATTATTTTCTTCTGATGACTGTTTTGATCGTATGATAATATCAAAATATATGATGGGAGATCTTGCAAATTTAGTTTTAGAAGGATCCTCACAAAATAGAGTGGGTTATGCATATTTTGCAAGTAATATAAAGAAATCATCGAAAACGTTAATTGACAAAGAAAACTGGACAGATAAAAACTGGGAAGAATTCTATCATACAGATGGATATTATGGAACAACTCATAATGCAGGGTTTGTAGAAGCTATCAATATCTTAAAAAACAGCGAAAAGGAAAATAGAGATACCTACGTTATCTTTATAACAGATGGGGCAGGTGGTTCCGCAACTGCAAGTAAAAACACACTAGAGCAGACTTACGGAGCAACCATAATGGTAGCAGGTGTATTTATGTCAGATTCACAAATGGAAACCATCAGTGGCAATGCATCTGTAATTGCTGATCGAAAAACTGTTTTTAGTTGTAATAGTGAAGAGGAGCTAAATGAATTATATTATGACTTAGAAGATATGCTCAGTACAGTATCATATGATTACAAGGAAGATTTAAACGAATCTATGCAAGTTAGATTTGATGAAGAACACCCAATTGAATTGACTTATGTAGAAGCTGGGGGGAACGGGCAACCAATCACAAAGGTTCTACGTAATATTAGAGAAGCAAACCAAGCAGGTGTCTCAGTTGTGACAGCTGATGATGGTAGCCAATCTGTTTCATGGGATCCATCGCTTCTTCAAATTAAAAGTGGTAGAATTAGCTTTTTTGAAGAGTTAAATATGGAGAAAATTGATTTAGTTCAAGGAACACAAGAAGTACCAGTTAGTAAAGGGGGAATGATTGGATATACCAATGACCTACTGCCACAAGATAATGACAATATTATATTAGATGAAAATGAAATTATTAAGATTAGAAATACAGAAGTTGAATTAATACTTGAGGCAGATGTTGAAGAGGTGTATACAGGAGGAGAGATTACTTATACATTAACTGCAACGAATAATGGAGATTTTGAAGCAAAGCAATTAACAGTTTTTTGTGATGTACCAACAGGAACTGAGTATGTATCAAGTGAATCAGAACATATCAGTTACAACGAAGAAGAAACACGAATGGAAATCCAATTAGAATCTGTTGTAAAAGAAAATCCAGTAGATATTTCGTTTAAAGTTAAAGCCTTAAGTCCTGAAACAAATCTTCGTTCAAATAGTAGTGTGATTGGAACAATAAATAACATCGGTTTTATAGGAACAGAGGCTGATTATTCGGTTCCATCGAATGAAGTGGTTGTTAAAGTGCTAAGCATGCCAATGACTCCGCTAGTGCCAGCAGAGACACAACCAACAACAGAAGCAGAGACCGAAAAAGAAACAGAAGCAGA
>CAYJKD010000044.1:0-13305 GCA_964370595.1 uncultured Lachnospiraceae bacterium | reverse complement strand
AGCCCAAGCGGATACCTTTACAATTGAAGTAGGAGGAATCCCATTAACAAGTGGCAACTTCATGGTTGATGATTCAGGGGAAATTGTAATTAGCAATGATTACATTCAGGCATTACCAAGTGGAGAGCATAAAGTAAGTGTAAAAATAGATGGCCAAATCTTTGAAACACTTATTATTGTAGATGAAGGAGTTCCATTGAGTGCAGGAAATTTCCAAGCAATCGGATACTGGAGTCTCTTCGACCTTTGTATGACAATTGTTACCTTACTTTCAGCAATCATATTTTTAGCAGTAAACTCAAAAAATAAAGAAGAGAGCGAAGAAGATGACGAAGAAAACAATAAGGAAAATGAAAAGGATATTAGAAAGAAACGTTATTTAAAAGGAGGTGCTGTAGCGATAGCAATCGTTACCACTATCTTATTACTAGTTACTCAGAATTTCAGATTAAATATAGGGATTTTTGATGACTATAGTATAATCTTCTTTATTTTGACCTTAGTAGAAATCTTTGTGGGATATAAGATAACAAAAAAAGAGAAAAGAGATGACTCTGATTTAGAAGAATATAGTACAAAATAGACAGGATAGGTCTGGGATTGTTTTTCAACAGTTCCAGACCTTAATGTATTTTGTAGGAATGTAGTTTCACTACTATGAAAATAATTATTTAGTAATCATCAGATAAGAGAAAATCTGCTATATGCATGGTTTTAATTCCATTATAGTTCCCATCTGCAAACTCATCCGTTCTAAGCACGTATTTAGGGTAGTTGTCATGGATAGTAAGAAGTCTATCATACTCACGCTTTCGAGTATTTTCTGATTTTATCTCCTGTGTAACCTGAACATAGACTTTCTCATTTTGTTTTACTGCCACAAAGTCTATTTCAGCATCGTCAATCTTACCGATATTTACGGTATACCCTCTGCGACAAAGTTCTAAATACACTACATTTTCAAGACTTGCAGCTACTGTATTCGGGTCATACCCAAGTATACTATATTTAAAAGAAGTATCAGCTACATAGAACTTCTCTTGGGTTTTTAAAATCTCCTTACCCTTAATATCATATCGTGAACACCTATGAAGTATATATGCCTTCACAAGTTTATCTAAATACGAATAAACGGTTTCATTGTCGATTGTACGCTTTTGTGATTTCAGGTAATCAGAAATAGATTTTGCAGAAAAGGTATTGCCCACATTATCAAATGCAAATTTAACAATTCTTTCTGCTTTACTCTCTTCTTTCTCCATTGCAATATGTCTTTCTGCATCATATTCAAATATGCTCACGCTCATCACCTCCGCTCGATGGATTTTAAGAAAGTCAGCCAATATATCTTCCTGAATACAGATATCAATTGCGCATTCTATGGCTTCATAAATTGGCTTACTCCTTGATTCTTCTTTAACCTTTTGTACAAAAAATGCATATCCGTCTAAAACTTTGCACTGATTCATTAATACCTCATTATGTCCTTTATTAATGTTAAGCACAAGTACAGATAATTCTAAAATTACTTCTTCCTCTGCAAGTGTATAGGCATCTGATAAACGGTGTATACTTCGATCTGGTATATTTTTCGTTCCGTTAAAAAATACGATAAACTGGGGAGTAGGAAGGGGAATCGTTTTACTGCCATGTAGATTATCATTAGCAGTTATCTTAGAAAACAAGCTAGATACGTAAAACAGATAGCGAAGAGGCATATTACCACACCAAGTAGATTGGTGTTCATAGAGGGATAGCCTACTATCAATGATAAAAGAAATATCATTCTTGTAGGATAAAAACACAACATCTTCTAAGGTATTTACCTCAAGTTCGTCTAAATTCGTATACGAAGTTCCTCTAATCGCATTGTACAAAGAGAGTAATTCTGTTTTCATTAATGGGGTATGAAAAGCAGGGAAGAGTGTTAGCTTAAAAGATAGTCAAATGACTAAGACGCGAAAATCGCTAAGAAAAATAGACTCATATGCATTGAATAGATTGTAACACATGGGAATGAAAATCACAATAAAATAGTAAAGAAGACGTGTGCAAAATGACGGTAGATAATTTTTTGAGTTTCTTAGAAATTCCTTGCTAAATACAGATATTTTATCTTGTAATCATGTCTGCACTAAAATACAAATTCAGTTATACATAACAATTAAAAAATACATTTTCAGCACTTTTACTAATCTTGCTCAGACCCTAGCCATCGATCTGAGCAGTAACTCAAAATACAGAAAAAATTCATAAAAAATAGAAAAGTTCTTGTTATTTTTTATGAATTGTATTAGAATAAAGTGGCAGAGATGATATTGTGTGAAGGAGGTGTGGAGAATAAAAATCGCCACCTTGTTTGGAAAATATCACATATGTTCCATTTTAGGACAAACAGAAAAAACTACCGTTTTTCTTGTGAAACATATCCGATTAAATAGTTATCGTGCTATAAAGCGAGTACGGAAAAATCAAAGTGAACCGTTTGGTTATCAACAAGAAGCAAATGTTTTAAAGTCATTAAGTCATCCAGGAATTCCAATTATTTACGATGTGGAAGAGGATGAAGAATATTATTACTTGATAGAAGAATATCTTGAAGGTGAATCAATATTTTCCCACGTTTCTAGATGGGGAAGTTTTTCAAAGGCAGATACCATAAATTATGGAATTCAGATCTGTCGTCTGGTATTTTATTTGCATTTCGCAAAACCAAATCCAATTTTATTTTTAGATATACAACCAAAAAACCTATTACTTTGTAATGACGTAGTAAAACTAATTGATTTTGAGCATGCAATTTACTTGGGAAAAAAGGGGATTCCAAATAGGAGATATGGTACATTAGGCTGTGTAGCTCCAGAATTAAACACGGGGGAAGCACTTGATCAGAGAACTGATATCTACGCCATTGGTACTGTTCTTTATTTTATGTTGACAGGGAATTACACAGATTTTAAATTACCATTTTTGAAAGCGGTCCAAAAAGAGCCATTAATGGCAATAATCAAGAATTGTATGCAAAAAAACAAGGATAAGCGATATCAAACGGCAGAAGAACTCTGCACAGAATTAGAGTGTGTAAAAAATCGATATGAAGAATCAAATAAAAAATATTATCCATCTCTGTCTATTGCAATAATTGGTGCAAAACCAGGAGTAGGAACAACTCATATTGCAATAAGTCTAACTTCATATCTAGTAAAACAAGGTATCATTGCTATTTATCGAGAAGAAAATCAATCCAATAGTGTAAAGCAATTGGCAGAATCATTTCAAAGAGAGCTTGAGCAGGATGGTTCTGTAAAAATGAAATCAATATCAATGTTTCCAAAATATGGAAGTGCTGTACAAATACAAGAACCTAGTTATGATGTACGTATCGATGATTGGGGATGTACAGAACAAGTGGATGATTTAGAAGCGTATCAGCTGGTTTTATTTGTGTGTTCAGGAAAGCCCTGGGATTGGGAATTTAATGAGAAAATATATCAAAAAGTTGCTAAAATACCGCAAGTATGCGTGGTTTTCAATTTGTTTTCCAATAAATTAAAGATAAAAAATCCAGGAATTAATCGAGATACACCAATATTACAAATGCCTTTTTTTTCAAATCCATTTGAGTTATCAAAAGAAGCAAAAACCGTATTTCACCAAGTTCAAATGATTTTGCAAATCGAGCATAAGGAGGGAAAAAAATTCGGTCGAAAAAGAAAAACCCAATAGTAAAACAGCTGAGCTGGAGAACCTTTGGATTAATCGGAATCGGTAGAGGAACAGGAGTTACTCATTTTACGGTATGGTATGCGAATTATTTGGCGAATGCAAGGAAGGAACGTGTAGCTGTATTAGAGTGGAAGCGACGAGATGATATCGAAAAAATGCTTTCGTTTTGTCAATCGAAAAGGACCATACTCGGAGTAGATTACTATACAAATGCAGGGATAGAAGAGTTTGCCATGTGTATGAATCAGGAGTACTCACGTATACTTGTAGATTTTGGCAATGAAACCAGTGATAAATTAAATGAATGTAGCCGCTGTGATCGGAAATTACTGATCGGATCTTTGAGTGAATGGAGAGCACAAGAAATGTTAACATGTTTGAAACAAAGAAAAAACCAAGACGATAGTTGGAACGTTGCAACTACATTTGGCAGTGAGGAGACAAAAGCTCTATTAGAAAAACATGTTTTTCGCCCCATTCATCGAATACCATTTTCTGCGGATCCATTTGTTATTACAAGAAGTGATATAGATTTTTTTGGATTAATACAATAATCCGACCAAGATGTCGTGTCACAACCTCCTTTTGGTCGGAACATAGGAGGATACGCAGGTGGAAGATAAGCATGTGTATATTGAAGGATTGAAAAAATTCCAAGAAAAAGGGGTCCGCATTTATGTTGAAGAAAAAGAAGCCAATGATCGTGAGTTAGAGGCGATTGTTACAGTAAATGAGGATGGGAGTTTTTATATGGGAGATTATATAATTGAAGAAGAAAAAATAGGAAATGTTGAAACAAGGGTATTAAAAGAAATTCGATTTAATAAAATTTGTAACCGACAATAATATTAAGGGTGGGTAGGGAGTCCAGTTTAGCCGACAAAGGAATCCGGGTGGGAATAAAATTTAGAAAAATGTAAGTAAATAGCATCGAATTCCTGTGCTATAATGAAGTAAGAGAATTACTTTAGGAGGAATAAATTAGTATGAAGCGTTATATGATTGCAATTGTATCAGTAATACTAACAATCGTTTTTGTTTTAGCCATTGGGCTTGGTGTCTTTTTATATATAAGATTTGCGCCAAATAACGAACGCGTTAACTTAAGTGAATGGTTTCAAGTAGATGGAGATGAAGTTGCCATCATGTTGGATAATGAAGTGGTGCCTGATGTAAAGGCACTTGTAGAATCGGGGCAGGTATACCTCCCTATTGAATGGGTAAATGAGTCATTAAATGATCGGTTTTATTGGAGTGATGCAGATGAGCAATTGTTGTACACACTTCCAGATGAAATTATTTATGCAGATTTAAATACGAAAGGAACCGATGGAAATCCCTTGTTATTGAACTATAAACAAGGGATATGGATAAGAATTGGATTACTCGCTACTTACACAGATATTAGTATTGAGTTATTTGTAGAGGATGAAGTTAAGCGAGTATTTATTGATACAGATTGGAAAGAAGCTTTAGAAGGAACTGCGAAGAAAAATACAGAAATAAGAGTAGAGCCAGATAATAAGAGTAAAGTTATTATAGAAGTAGAAAAAGATACAAAACTTTTGATACTAGAGGAAGAAGATGATTGGACAAAAGTTCGAACCGAAGACGGGTTTGTAGGTTACTTGAAGAGAAATACATATAAAGATGTAGAAGAGAAGTATATTTTAACTGCTTATCAAGAACCTGATTATACGAACATAACCATGGATGAACCAGTAACACTTGTATTCCATCAAGTTACTTTGGATGAAGCAAACAACTATATGGAAGAGATGATGGCGGATACAAAAGGAGTCAATGTGATCGCTCCTACATGGTTCATGTTAACAGATAATGAAGGGAATTATCATTCCTATGCAGATCGTGATTATGTTGAAGCAGCACATGACTTAGGGTTACAAGTGTGGCCAACTATAGATAACTTTAATATGGGAGAAAATGTTCAGTCAGAAATCTTATTTGCAGATTCAGAAGCAAGACAAAAACTAATCAATCAATTGATGGATGATGTTGAATACTATGGGATTGATGGAATCAATGTAGATATTGAAGGCATTAAACCAGAAGCTGGACCTCATTTTGTACAATTTGTAAGAGAACTATCAATCGCATGTAGAGAAAATACAGTAGTACTTTCTGTAGACCTTTACGTCCCCTCTGAATATACAGAGTTCTACAATCGAAAAGAAATTGGAATTGTAGCAGATTATTTAGTTGTTATGGGATATGATGAACACTTTGCTGGTGGAGATATGGGATCAGTTGCATCGATTGGATTTGTAGAAAAGGGAGTTCAAGATACAATTGCAGATGTTCCTCCTGAGAAGACAATTTTAGCAATTCCTTTCTACACAAGAGTATGGAAAGAAGGCGAGGATAAAGTGACTTCTTCAGCAGTTGGAATACAAGCTGCAAAAAATTGGGTAGAAGAACACGATGTGGAACTGACTTGGAATGAAGCATTAGGTCAATACTATGGAGAAACAAGAATTGACGGAATCAATCAATATATATGGATGGAAGAAGAACGTTCGTTAGAATTAAAAATGGAAGTGGCAAGAGATTATGAACTTGCAGGAACGGCCTTTTGGAAACTAGGGCTTGAATCAGAAGAATCTTGGGATGTAATTGAAAAAATTAAGTAAGAGTTCTATGTTTGAAATTTGGAAAATATTATTTTTTAACAAAGGGAATAGCAGAACATTTATGTGGATATGATGAATGTTCAATTGTTATAATATAGGAGATCACGATGTGGGAAAAAGATGAATTAGGAGCAGATATTATTCCGACTATGGGACGAAGTAACTGTGGAAGCAGATGTATTATTCGAGCGCATGTGAAAGATGGAAAAATAAATAAAATTTCAACCCAAACACAGAAAGAAGCAGGAGAGAGACCTGCTCTTTCTGCGTGTGCGAAAGGTTTTCATTACCATGAAACATTTTTATCAGAAACGCGATTGAAATACCCGATGAAGCGAATTGGAAAGCGAGGCGAGGGGAAGTTTCAAAGAATTAGTTGGGAGGAAGCAGTAGAAATAATTGCAAAGGAATGGATTCGAATTAGAGATACGTATGGTGTAGGTTCTAGATATGTGTCCTATGCTACAGGTGTAATCGCTTTATTGAGAGGATCTTCTCTTGTAAAACGATTACTAGCATTAGATGGTGGGTATTTAGATTACTATAATTCCTACAGTACAGCATGCGTAAGTTATACGACTCCATATTTGTATGGAACATCTATGACAGGTAGTAGTCCTAGTACAATTCTTGATTCGAACCTTATCATTCTTTGGGGACATAATCCAGCTGAAACTCGATTTGATGGGGAGTGGATGTACTATTTAAAAAAAGCAAAGGAAAAAAATATTCCGATTGTAGTAATTGATCCGAGACAAAGTGATACTGCACTCCAATTAAATGCAAAGTGGATTCCCCTAAAACCATCTACCGATGCAGCATTGATGGATGCTATGGCATATGTGATATATACAGAAGACCGTTATGATAAGCAGTTTGTTGAAAACTGTTGTATTGGTTTTGATAAAGATCATATGCCAGATGGAATTGATGGAAAAGAAAGCTATGTATCTTACCTTTTAGGGGAAAAAGATGGAATAAAAAAGACACCGCAGTGGGCAAGTGAGATTACAGGAGTTTCGGTTTCGGATATTGAATGGTTAGCTAGAGCTTATGGATGCAAAAAACCTGCAGCGTTGATTCCTGGTTATGGGGTTCAGCGTCATGGGAATGGAGAGCAGGCAACAAGAGGAGGGATTATGCTTGCTTGTTTAACAGGCAATGTAGGAGTCTCAGGTGGATGGGCAGCTGGTGCAGGATATTTGCACCGATATTCAATGCCATCAATGCCACTGATTAATAATCCATATAGAGGAAGTATTCCTACGTTTCTATGGACCGATGGAATTACACATGGAACTTCAATGACAAAGCTAGATGGCTTAGAAGGTGTAGAACAATTGGACTCCAATATAAAAATGCTATTTAATTTAGGTGGAAATATTATTGGGAATCAGCATAGTGATTTAAGGAAAACGAAAAGAATTTTAGAAGACACAGAGCAATGCGAATTTATCGTTTGTAGTGATTTATTTATGACAGCGAGTGCGAAATTTGCAGATATTCTACTTCCAGCAACTTCGATGTTTGAAGATGAAAATATTGTGGTTACTTGGGAGGGCGGGGATATGATTGGCTTCCAAAATAAAATAGTAGAACCAATTGGAGAATCTAGGTTTGAGTATGATTGGTTAGCAGAAGTTGCTCAACATCTAGGTTTAAAAGAAGCATTTACAGAAGGAAAAACGGCAGTACAGTGGTTAGAAGAACGGTATGAACGCTTACGTGCACGAGAAGATGAGTTACCTCCTTACCAAGCGTTTAAAAAATCGGGAGGGTATCGTTATCAGGAAAAACAGCCATATGTGGCATTTAAAGATCGGAAATTCCCAACAGCAAGCGGAAAAGTGGAAATTTTCTCCATGAAGATTCATAGTACAGAATATAAAAATTATGTTCCAGCGATTCCGTGTTATGTTCCAGCAGTGGAAGGACCACAAGATGAAAAAGTTGAAAAATATCCATTACAACTAATTGGCTGGCATACAAAGCGAAGATGTCACTCGATACACGATAAAACACAACCTCTAATTGGATTAGACCCGCAGCGATTGTGGATGAATCCAAAGGATGCTAAGGTGCGTGGAATTTCAAATGAAGAATTGGTTGCAGTATATAACCAAAGAGGAACAATGAAAATTCCTGTAAAAATTACAGAACGAATTGTGGAAGGCGTAGTTGCGTTATCTCAAGGTGCATGGTATGAGGAGGATGAGAAGGGAGTTGAAATCGGCGGATCGATTAATGTTTTAACTTCTCAAATACCAACTCCATTAGCCAAAGGAAATCCACAACACACTAATTTAGTTCAAGTGTGTCTATTTGAAGGAAATGTTATTGATTGAACTTTTTGGACATGATATACTATAAGACAGATTAAAGGTTGTATATTCTTGATTTATGAAAGAAAAAAATATTGGTTAATGATAGTGAGCTTACCTATTTAATACAGAAATGTAAGCGATAACAACAGTAGAAAAGGAAAATTTATGAGTTTAACATTTAATAGAATCGAAGCAAGAGACATGATTGAGTTATCAAAATTTTTTGGACTAAGACCAAATAAAACATGTGATAGTGTTTGCCTTGATAGTTTTCTATGGAGGAGTTACTATCATGTTCGATTTGCTATTAGCCAAGGAAAGGCAGTTCAATGGTTGATGGAAGAAAGTGGTAGGCCGAGCTCTGCTATGCCAAGCTGTAGCCAAGAGGAACTTCCTAAGTATTTTGAAGAAATAAAAGATTATTTTAATAAAGAGCTAAAGGCACCTTTGCGTATTTATCTTGCAGATGAAGAAGCTGTAACATATTTAAATTTAAAAGAAAATGATGAATTTGTTGTAACAGAACAAGAGGATTTAAAGGACTACCTATATGATGCAGAAGCATTGAGAACGTTATCAGGAAGAAAACTGCATAAAAAAAAGAACCATTTGAATTTTTTTCTAAAAACATTTGAAGGAAGATATGAATACAAAAGGCTTTCTTGCGCAGATCGAGATGAAATTTGGAAATGTCTAGACCGTTGGAGAATAACAAAAGGGGATGAAGTAGAAGAACACATGGATTATGAAGTAGAGGGAATTCATGAGATTTTGAAAAATTGCTCGATTTTAGATGTTAGAATGGCAGGCGTATTTGTAGATGGAAATTTAGAAGCATTTACAATTGGTAATTATAATGAATTTGAAAACATGGCAATTATTCATATTGAAAAAGCAAATCCAGATATTCGAGGATTGTATCAATTTATCAATCAACAATTCCTTGTAAATGAATTTCCTGGTGTTGTGTTAGTAAATAGGGAAGATGATTTGGGAGAAGAAGGACTGCGAAAAGCAAAACTTTCCTATAATCCAATTGGATATGCTAGAAAATATAAAGTTGTACAAAAAAACTTTTAAGGAGATGGTAGATGGTAAAATATCTGAATCAAGAAGAAAAACAGAAAAGTCGATTCCTTTGGGAAGAAGCTTTTCCAGAAGATTCTAAAGAGTTTTGTGATTACTACTATACCGAAAAAACAAAGGATAATCGAATATTAGCATTGGAAGAAAACGGTGAGATTTGCGCTATGGTGCAATTGAATCCTTACCAAATAAATGTTGGAAATCATAAGGTGAATAGCGAATATATTGTTGGGGTTGCAACCAAGGGAGAATTTCGTAAGAGGGGCTATATGCGGCAACTGCTTATGCAGATGTTTCGAGATCTTTATCAGGAAGAGATGCCATTTTGTTATTTGATGCCTGCGGCGGCAGCAATCTATGAACCGTTTGATTTTGCTTATATCTATGATCAACCGAAATGGGTACTAAACAATGAAGAAGAACTACAAAAACAAACAATTACTTCTGAGAGTGGTGTTGTAAGTGAAATGATTTTATTGGGTAAGGCAACAGACTGGATTGACGAGTGGTTGGATACGAGGTATGAAGTATATGCGAATCGTGACCAGAGTTATATGTTGCGCCTGATTAAAGAGTTAGAAAGCGAAGGTGGAGATTTTAATATTCTTTACAAAGAGGAACAAATTGTAGGCATACAATGTAGGTGGGGGCGCTTGAAACTTGAACAGAGATGTTTGTTGACAACAGATAATCTTTGTAGACTGGTAGACCAAAAACCTGCTATTATGGCGAGAATTATTTCTTTGAAAAGGATGATGAATTTGATTTCTTTAAAGGAGACTGAATTAGAGGAAGCGAGTATTTGTCTAGAGATAATTGATCCTTTCATTCCAGAAAATCAAGGTTGTTTTTCTTGGACATTATCAAAACAGAGAACTTGCTTTGAACCATGTGAAAAAAGCAAAGTAGAAATGTCAATCCATATAAAGGACTTGACTCAATGGTTATTTGGATATCATATTCCAAAAGAGCTTGAAGCATTTACAAAAAAGATTCAAATTTTTCGAGGAGTTTTTATTGACGAAGTTGTATAGCTTATAATATTGAGAGGAAAAGGTAGAGACTATGTACGAAGCAGCAGAAGGTCGTTATGATGAAATGCAATATCGAAGATGTGGAAAAAGTGGAATTTTATTGCCGCTAATATCGCTTGGATTGTGGCAGAATTTTGGTCTGGAAAAATCGTTAGAAGAGCAAAAAGAAATATTATTTAGAGCTTTTGACTTAGGCATTACTCATTTTGATTTGGCCAATAATTACGGAAGACCTGCAGAAGGTATGGCAGAGGAAAATTTCGGAAAAGTAATGGCATCCGATTTTGCTCCATATAGAGAACAGATGTTGATTTCTACAAAAGCAGGTTATGATTTTTGGCCAGGACCCTATGGAGATTGGGGCTCTAGAAAGTATTTGATCTCTAGCTTAGATGCAAGTTTAAAGCGGTTGCAATTAGATTATGTTGATATTTTCTATCATCATAGACCAGATCCGAATACTCCACTTGAAGAGACAATGGGGGCATTGTCTGATATTGTAAGACAAGGAAAGGCATTGTACGTAGGGATTTCAAATTATAAAGAAAAAGAGGCTAAGGAAGCAATCAAGATTCTTCGGAAAAATGGAACTCCATGTTTGATTCATCAGCCGAAATACAATATGATGGATCGTTGGGTTGAAGATGGCCTTATGGATTTGTTAGACAAAGAAGGGGTTGGATGTATCCCGTTTAGTCCATTAGCTCAAGGAGCGCTTACAAATCGCTATTTGAATGGTGTGCCAACTGATTCACGAGCTGCAAGGGAAGGTTCTACAATTACAGAGAGATATTTATCCGAAGAAAAGATTAATGTTGTAAGAAAACTAAATAAATTAGCTGAAAAAAGAGGACAAAGTTTAGCTCAAATGGCACTTGCATGGATTCTTAGATCAGAAACGGTTACAAGTGTTTTGATTGGAGCAAGTAGTGTAAAGCAATTAGAGGATAATGTAGGCGCGATAAAAAATATAAAATTCTCAAAAGAGGAATGCAAAAAGATTGATAAGATTTTAAAGGGTGAATCAGGTGATAAGTAATGGGGAATTTATACCAGTATGAAGTTGGGGATACAATTAAATTAAAAAAACCACATCCATGTGGAAGTTATGAATGGGAAGTTCTTAGAATCGGAGCTGATTTTCGCCTTAAATGTCTAGGGTGTGACCATCAGGTAATGCTGTCAAGAAAAAATGTAGAAAAAGGGACAAAAGGGATTGAAAAAAAAGGTAAAAAGGACTTGCTTTAATAAGAATAATCTGATATAATTGTTAACCGTGACACGATAATCCTTGCTCTTGATACAAGGTCAAGGGCCAGAGACCAAAAGGAGGTAAAAGCAATGAACAAATATGAATTAGCAGTTGTTCTGAGCGCGAAACTCGAAGACGAAGAGAGAGCAGCAGCACTAGAAAAAGTAACAGGTTATATTACTCGTTTCGGTGGTACTGTGACTAACATTGATGATTGGGGTAAGAAGAGATTAGCTTACGAAATCCAAAAAATGAAAGATGGTTTTTACTACTTCGTTCAATTCGAGAGTGATAATGCTGAGTGTTCTAATGAAGTAGAATCTTATATTCGCATCATGGAACCAGTTATCAGATATCTTTGCGTTAAACAGGACGAAAAATAATAGACGACCAGTTTAAGAAAGTGGAGTGAACCGTATGAATAAAGTAATCCTTATGGGAAGATTGACTAGAGATCCTGAAGTTAGATATTCGCAAGGCGAACGATCAATGGCAATTGCTCGATATAGTTTAGCAGTTGATCGAAGAGGACGCAGATCTCAAGATGGAGCAGAGCAGACAGCAGACTTTATCAATATCGTAGCATTTGATCGAGCAGGTGAATTTGCTGAAAAGTATTTCCGTCAAGGCATGAGAGTTCTTGTATCTGGAAGGATACAGACCGGAAGTTATACCAATAAAGATGGTCAAAAAGTTTATACCACTGATATTATAGTAGAAGATCAAGAATTTGCAGATAGCAAAGGTGCAGGTGGTGATCAAGGTGGAGGTTATCAACCAACCCAAAGACCCGCTCCTACCAGTGCAATCGGTGATGGATTTATGAATATTCCTGATGGAGTAGAAGATGAAGGTTTGCCTTTCAATTGATGAATTCCATCGATTAGAAAGACATAGACTGTTTGAAGAAGGAGGCAGTACCAATGGCGTTCAATAAGAATGATAAAGCTGAAGGCTCTAAAATGAGAAGAGGCGGAATGCGTAGAAGAAAAAAAGTATGCGTATTTTGTGGTGAAAAACACGACGAAATCGATTTCAAAGATGTTAATAAATTAAAGAGATACGTTTCTGAAAGAGGTAAAATTCTTCCAAGAAGAATTACTGGAAACTGTGCAAAACATCAAAGAGCGTTGACAGTTGCAATTAAAAAAGCACGTCACATCGCTTTGATGCCATACACAATGGAGTAGAATCGAAATTAAGAAGAGCGGAGAGTTCCGCTCTTTTTTTGT
>CAYJKD010000043.1:7396-15421 GCA_964370595.1 uncultured Lachnospiraceae bacterium | reverse complement strand
TCGTAAACCCAAAATGCCGTTCTTACCTGTTGACGCCTAGCAGTGCCAGGTGGGTAACCTCAAATACTTTTTTGCCTTCCACTCATAAGGAGGCTTGACATCCAAGTACAAATATTGGAATCCCGATGTCATTAATGTAGGTTCAAAATTAGTAAGGTTATCGTACATTTCAGGAAATGCTAACGAATGCTCTTATATTCTCTTAAAAGGATTATACAACAAAACTACAAATTTTTCAAGATAGTTACAAATTTTTTTATATAGAAAAATTCTCCCATTAATGTTGTCCATTTATGGAGTATATGCATCGTAAACCATAGCTGTTTTAATGAAGTTATGGAGGTAGAATCAAATGATTTGTTATGATAAGCTATGGAAAACATTAAAGAAAAAAGAAGTATCACAATATCGCCTTATAAAATACTATGGGTTTAGCTCTGGACAAATAAATCGCCTACGGAAAAATCATTATGAATCTACACATACGATAGAATCTCTTTGCAAGGCATTGGATTGCAAAGTAGAAGACATTATGGAATATATTCCTTGATTTTACACAGATAAATGCCACATACCACACTGTTTCATGCACTCAATAAAACAATTCCTATGATTATTTATCTTCGCTACAGAGTTATATGTGCCTTATGGCACATTTACTCTGTAATGAAAATAGAGTATACTCTATTCAACGCTATTATTATGAACTGATAAATTCAAAAGGAGGTTATTTAACATGAAACAGATTCTAAAAATTCTAACTGTAAGTAGTATCATGATGATTTTTTTCATATCAAGTGCCTTAAACGTATTTGCAGGATCATGGCTTACAGGAAGCGATAACGGTACTTTACGGTGGTGGTACCAATTAGATCCAAGTGAAGACTATTTGATGGAACACTATGCACAAGGTGGTTGGTATTGGATTGATGGCGATCAAAACGGAATTGCAGAACTCTATTACTTTGATGCAAATGGTTGGTTATTAACAGACGCCATTGCTCCTGATGGAAGTTATGTTAATTCGAATGGTGCTTGGGAAATCGATGGTGTAGTTCAAGTGTCTTATCTTCAAACAGCAACTCCTATCCCTTATGATTTATCTTTTGCACCTTCTCAACTTCATGGACTTGAAGTACCTGACTTTATAGCATTTGCTACAGATAACGCAGCGATATCTCCAGTAGAATCAAGACTGTTAAACGGTAGCTTCACTACTGCAGACTTAGCTTGTGAATTTAATCTTGGAGAGCATTATTATTATGCTTATTCTTATTTAATTCCTGATTACATACAATTCCTTCAATCCTATGGCTTTACCCATCGCGTAACTTGGGAGGGATATGCTCATCTTGAAAAATATTGGAACGGATATTATGTTGAGCTAATTGTCGGTGATTATTTCTATGATACAGGTGGGATTTCTGTAAGTATTAATCTTCACACAGAACCTATTGTATATCCAGAGTGGTTTTTCTATTGATTTACAACATAAATTAATATCACTAAACGGGAAATATTTTATGCTTATATAAAATATTTCCCGTTTACTAATTTTACCAATTAATTTTTCAATTCTAAACGTCCATCCACTTTAAACTGCCTCATTCTTCCACTAATCAATCCTTCTTCAAGCACATTGAGACAAGAAACAGCTAGTACCCTTGGCTTACCTTCTTTTTCCACCTCTACTTTAGAAATTCCTAAAAATTCCGACATATTCGAATAATGAAAATTTTGTAATGCAAGTGTATATACGTTCGTATCTTCTATGGTTTCTCCATCTAAAGTAAATGTTTCCATCTTTTTATTTTTTCTATCATAAACAATTTTCAATCCATAGGAAAACTGATAGAATTCTGTATGTCCAAAAAAAGCTTCTTCTCTCAATATATGTTTAAATATTATTTTTAATTGTTTACCTGTCACGCGAACCATATACACAATATCATCATAAGGAAATGTTTCCATCAAATCACTTAAATGTATAATGGGACCTATTGTCTCCGAGCGAAAACTTCCTGATCCGATTAAAACTATATCAACGCCAAAGTAACTTCTAAAAATATCACAAGCCATATTTCCCATGCTCGTTTCCTCAATCCGACTTGGATGGGTAACCGCACTTGGCAACCGAGTAAGAATCCTACCATATTTTTTATCAATAATATTTTTATAGTTTAATATGACCTCTTCTAATTGATAATCTCTAGGACAATTTTCTTCGCAAATAGATACGGTTTCCCATGTATAACTATGAACATCATTACTGTTCGTATTTACAATAAGATCAAATCTTCCAATTTGGTCTGTTCCCATTCCCGCCTGTACAATTAATACATTATTAATCACTTCTGGTTTTTCAAGAAATGTATGTGAGTGCCCTCCAATAATCACATCCACTCCCCACTCAGGCAAAAGCTTTGAAGCAAGTAATTTATCATCCTCAAATCCGATGTGTGTTAATAAAATTGTAAAATCAATATCAATCGTATTGTATGCATCACATATTTTTCCAATTTCTTGAACTGCCTCTCCTACATCAAGAAACGTTGAAATCACTTGATCACTTTTTGTCTGTGCTAATATTTCTTGCGTAATAATTCCGATAAATAGTATTTTCATTCCATCCATTTCAATGATGTAATGATCTTTTAATAAACGAATCATATTCGTTCGAATAAACAGGTTTGCATTTATCAGTGGAAATTTTGCACATTTTTCAATAAATAGCAAATGTGGAACTCCATAATCTACTTCATGATTACCAATACCTACTACATCTGGAGCTATTAGATTCATAATCTCTATCGTTGATATCCCTCGAAACTCGGAATCGATTACTGATCCACGAAACATATCACCTGCAATGGCGTAAATCACATTTTCTTCTTCGTTTCTTACTTTATTCACATATCCAGAGAGCATAGAAACACCCCCTAGCAGCTTCCCGTCCACACGCTCTGCAAAAAAATCTCCATGTAAATCATTGGAATGAAGTAATGTTAATTTTTTTAAATGACTCATAAATACCTCCTCAAAGGGCTATTTTTGTTTGCTCGTCGTAATTCATCTATTATTATTTCTTACTTTTATAATATTTTAACATTTTTTATATTATTAAATAAATGTGCCAATTGGCACATTTACGTTTTCTACTTAATTTGTTACTATTTATTTAAGATTTTCAGAAGGAATATTAATTTAATCAAAAGGAGGGTTTACTATGATTGTAAATCGTAAAAATTGGAAATTAAAAGTATTTAGTTTTATCCTTTGCTTCACTTTAGTTTTGGGTAACTTAAGTTCACTTGCATATGCAAATGTCACAGATGAAATCACCTTATCGGATTCTGAAAACCCAGCACCTCAAATAGAACAAACTCATAGTGATAGCAATGGCTATAAAGTTACTTTTGTTGAAGAAGAAGTTGATGTTACACTTCCTATGCCTGATTCAAAAATAGTTACACTTGAAGAAGTTATTACTCTTCCCGATGGAGGATCAGATGTGGCAAGTAAACTCGGTTACGAATTTATCGGTTGGCAAGTTCCTGCAAATTCTGAAATATCTGACACAGACGGTTGGATTGACCCTATGGAGAAACCTATATTAAGCGCTGGAACAAAGGTTTCCTTTGGATATGACGCTGAATTTGTAGCAGTTTTTTCAAAAGGTATGATGGTAGATTATGTAGATGGTGTTGACGGAGAAGACATCGCCGTACCTGAACATAGTTTCCACCAACATGATGAGCCATTCCCACTTGCAGGAGAAGGATCAGACGAACCAAAACGCCCTGGGTATCACTTTGTTGGTTGGCAGGTTCCATATAGCTCTGAAGTGTTTTATACCGCAACTGAAGAATACATAGAACCTGGTACAATATTACCTGCTGGTACCTCTGTTACTATCGGACATGATACAACATTTACAGCGGTTTGGGAATCTGGCCATATGGTAACTTATGACGATGGTGTAACAACGGAAACAATCGTTGTTCCTATTGATTCTAAATTATATTTGGATAGAGAAAACGTAACTGTTAAAGGAGCTGGAACGGAACTTCCAACTCGATCTGGATATGAATTTGTTGGTTGGAAACTCATGGAAGGTGCAGATCTCAATTATGCAGATGGAACATTTATACCAGAAGGTACGATTCTTCAACCAAACGATGTATTTTCAATTGCACACGATGTAACCCTATATGCACAGTGGGAACCAGTACGTGTAAATACAAGTAGCAATTCAGGAAGTTCTGGCGGCAGTTCTGGTGGTTCAAGTAGTACACCTGTTGTAACTCAAACCCAACCTGCTCCAGTGGAAACAATTGTTGTAGATCCGCTTCCACTTGCTCCAGATCCTATAATCGTTGAAGAAACACCTGTTCCATTAACCCAATTATTGCTTCCAAAAACTGGAGTTGAAGATCATATGATGGCATATGGACTTGGTTTGATTCTATGCTTCAGCACTGCAATCTATCTTCATCTCAAAAAAAGAAAGCACTAATTTAAATAATCATAAATACTAAAAAAGAAGCAACTGGAATGTAACTTACCAGTTGCTTCTTTTCCTATCGGTTCCCTTACTATAATAATATTACATGTTTTTTATTAGAGTTCTTCCTTGTTCAATGGTATCAATTTTTCCTAATGCAATTAACTGCAGAATAATATTTCCTAGTGCTGTTGCTTCAGAAGGCCCTGGAACAACTGGAATTCCACAATACAATTCTGTAAGCTCACATAAAATTCTTGCTTTGGATCCTCCGCCTAAAATATGAAGTGTATTGAATTCTTTTCCTGTCACATCAGAAAGTTCCTTTAATGATTCTGCATATGTTCTTGCTAAGCTTTTATAAACACACAAAGCAATTTCTGCAGGAGTTTCTGGAATAATTTTATTGTGTTGCTCACAATAGGTTTTTATTTTATTTGGCATCGAGCCCATAGTAGAAAATTCTTTTGCATCAATTGCTATAAAATCAACCTCTGATTTGCACGTACGAGCCATTTGTTCAATCTCAGCAAATGAAAACTCAAGCCCAGTTTCTTTCCAGTATTTTCTGCACTCTTGAAGAATAAATAAACCTGTGATATTTTTCAAGTAATTAACTTTACCATTCGCTCCTAATTCATTCGAAAATCCCAATTGTCTACTCTCTTTTGATAAGATTGGATGATTTAATTCACACACCAATAGTGACCACGTACCACAAGAAAGAAACGCTATATCCTCTTCATTACTCGGAATAGAAACCACTGCGCTTTGTGTATCATGACCTGCTACCGAAATAATTTTTGCACCTTTATATTCACCAATAATGGTTCCACTCTCTACGCTTCTTGGGAAAAGTTCTCGCGGAATAGAATAGGTATTCAAAACCGCTTCACTCATGTTTTTATTTTTAATATCCAATATTTGTGAAGTAGATGCAATCGTTCTTTCACAAACTTTTTCTCCACATAATAAGTATGCAAATAAGTCTGGCATAAACAACAGCGTTTCATCTCCAGTTAATGTTTCACATGTAAGTTGAGGAAGGGTATTAATATCCATAATCTGAGTCCCTGTTATTTGATACAACTCATCTGCTGACATTTTTTGAAAGAGTTCCTTCGCTTTCCCATCTGTTCTTGGGTCACGGTAACAGGTTGGAAGTCCTATCAACGAACCATCCTTGCCAACTAATCCATAATCTACTCCCCAAGTATCAAATCCAATGCTTTGAACTTCTCCTGCTTTTTGAATCGCTATGTCTATTTCCTTTTGTATCATCTCTAAATTCCAACACAATTTCCCACCTTTTGTAATTGGTATGTTTTCAAATCGATGAATCTCTTCAAATTTAAGCGTGTTTCCGTCGAAAATCCCTAGGATTCCTCTTCCACTTGATGCACCAAAATCAAAAGCTAATACACTTGTTGTCATCATTATTCTACCTTCTTTATGAATGATTTCTTTATTTGTAATTATTTATCTGTTGGTTCATTTGTTTCTCTCTTTGGAAATTTTTTGTAACCTGGGTGTCTACCTGTTACACCATAATATCCACGAAGGTCAATTAGTTTATCAATATTTTCACGGCTGATATCATAACTTCCACCTAAAATAACCGCATTAATTGTAATTTTAGCCCATAACTCTAAGCTTTCCATACGATAAAATGCTGTAACTATATCTGTTCCAACTGCTAAGGCACCATGATTTTCTAAAAGCATAACATCATGCTCTTCTAGATATGGTTCAATTGTATTTGGAACTTCTATTGTACTAGGAGTCGCATATGGTGTTAAAGGAACAGATCCAATTACAGCTACATCTTCAATCATGTTATACATATCCATAGAACGATGTGCCACTGCAAATCCAGTCGCTCCAGGCGGATGTGCGTGGATTACAGCACCTACATCTTCTCTTTTTTCATAACATTTCAAGTGCATTTTTATTTCACTAGATGGTTTTAATCCTTCAGGTCCATCTAAAATTATTCCATCTTTTGTCATATGAATCAGTTTATCTGGTGTAATAAACGCTTTGCTAATTCCACTAGGAGTAACTAAAAATGTTCCATCATCAAGTTTTGCTGTTACATTTCCATCATTTGCTGCTACCCATCCCAATTGCCACATCTTATAACATATATCACATATTTGATCTTTTATCTCTTTCATACTAATAATTACTCCTTTTTATTAATTTCTCTTATTGTAACATTGAATAAAAAGAAATACTTGTGTTATAATATAAAAAACTATAAGGATATTGAGGTTTTAATATGAAATTTTTAGCACTTCATGAAAATAAAAATAGAGGTCGTTTTGATTTTCCGTTAGAAATATACAATGATATTACCCCAGCCCATACACGATATGAAATGCCTTTTCATTGGCATACGGAATGTGAGTTCATACAAGTCATCAGTGGGGAGTTTTCATTATCTGTTCATGACCATACAATTGTATTAACTGCTGGAGAAAGCGCTTTTATCCCTAGTGATTCGATTCATGGTGGAACTCCTAATAATTGTAGCTACCAGTGTCTTGTATTTTCTCTAGATAACATCATTGGTACAAATCCAGCGCGTCAAAAACAATATGATTCTGCCATGGAGCAAACACCTTCAAAAATTATAAAGTATAAGCATAATGAGAAAATCCAGCAGCTTTTTCAACATATGAAAAAAGAACAGAATGGTTATGAGTTTATCGTATTAGGATTGATTTGGCAAATCGTAGGTGATATGATTTATGAAACCTTTGACCAAGAAAATGCATTTCCAATCGCAAACCATAATAAACAGATTTACAAAATAAAAAATGTCTTAAAAATGATACGTAATCAATATCCAGAATCCTTAACACTTGAAATGCTTGCAGATGAATCTGGTCTTAATGTTCAATATTTTTGCAAATATTTCAAAAACATTATTGGAAAAACTCCAATTGATTACTTAAATTATTACCGTATTGAGTGTGCTGCAGAAATCTTAAAAACAACAGACCGACGTGTAACAGAAGTTGCACTTGACTGTGGTTTTAATGATTTAAGTTATTTTATAAAGTTGTTTAAGCGCAATAAAGGAGTTTCTCCTAGAGTTTATCGAAATAATAATGCATAAAAATACTGACCTCCAATCATTCGATTTTAAATCAATGTCTAGAGGTCAGTATCTTTTTTGTTATTTTATTTTTTTATGATCTATTTACATATTACTTCCACAAAATGGACACTTACCAAATCCATCTGGTGCTGTATCTGCTTGACAAGTAGGGCAAACGCCAACTCCTCCTGTAGCCATTGTTGGCTGCTGATAACTGCCTTGTGGGGTCATTCCTGGTTGTACATATCCTCCTTGGGGGTCCATTCCTGGTTGCACATATCCTCCTTGAGGCGTCATTCCTGGTTGCACATATCCTCCTTGAGGAGCCATTCCTGGTTGTACATATCCTCCTTGAGGCGTCATTCCTGGTTGTACATATCCTCCTTGAGGCGTCATTCCTGGTTGTACATATCCT
>CAYJKD010000043.1:490-7296 GCA_964370595.1 uncultured Lachnospiraceae bacterium | reverse complement strand
CCTTGAGGCGTCATTCCTGGTTGTACGTACCCTCCTTGAGGAGCCATTCCTGGTTGCACATATCCATTCATTGGAGCCATTCCCGGTTGTACATACCCATTCATTGGAGCCATTCCACCTTGCATTGGTTTTCCTAATGCCGCACAAATTTCAAATCCCATATACTCATATCGCTTATATTCCTGATCATATCCACTTTCTATATCATCGAATGGATGATCTAATCGGAATTTGATATCATCAAACCATGGGCTATTAATTTGAATATCCATCCAAAATTCATATGTCGTTTTATATCTTGGCGGAGAATAACTCTCCCTTCTCCCTTCTACTTCTTGATAAAGCTGCTCTTGCTCTTCTTTGATATATAGAATACAGCTCATTACTTGTGAAATCATAATAACATCAGGGTTCGAATCTATCCAATTATCTTTTTTACAGTAAATAAATGTACCATTTCTCTCATCAATTTTAATCTCTTGCTCTCGTCCTAACGATTTTGTAGGAGAAAATGCTTTTACTGCATTTTCATTTTGTTTGCGATATTCCAATTGTTCTTTTATCTGGTCCACTGTAGAATTTCTGCGATCATCAAATAATGGTGACAACAGTTTTGCACAATCTTTACACATATCGCCATCGTCTAATTTCCGATTTCCTAGAAGCCCGATTTTTTCCCCACATATATCACACTCTTTTTTATCAAAAAATCCCATAGCTTTCTCCTATTCTTATTAAATTATTTGATGAAAGTTATTGAACTCACAACTAATAACTTCCGCCACCTCTACCACCACTACTACTATTGTTACTCTTACTCTTCTCACTTTGTTTTTTTTCACTTGTAGTATTCTCATATAAAAACTTATCGTTGCTATGACCAAGATAGAAGGAGCCTTGTTTTACATAATCAGCTGCTTCACGTTTTTTCTTTGCCGTATTCATATTCGATTTCATTGCCCCAGTCGCAACGAATGCAATTATTAATCCACCTACTATACCGATTAAAAGTGCAAGTGCAAAATCGGAAAAACCTAGTGGCTCCCCCTCATAAGGAGACCCTGATTCTGCTGCATCTAAAAACACAATCGTCAAATCAAGATAATTTTCATATGCATCATAATAGTTTCCATCTTTTAAATCAGGTACAATCACTTCATCAATTCGCGCTAAAGCTGCATCACTAACTACTGTAATTCCAGTTCCTCTTCCAATTGTATAATACTCTCTTCCATATGTATCTTGTGCAAATATGATTCCATTTCGACTAAAATCTTGTGCTGGATGTCGTTCAGCAAATAACTCTAAGGTCTCTCCATCTGTATCCATTGTTGTTACAAATGTTACATCAAAATCATACTTATTTCTAATACCTTCAATCTGATCTATAAGCTTTTCTTCTTGCTCTTGTGTGAATAAATCTGCATCATCGACTAATGCAGTACTCGCTGCCATGGAGCTAATGGAAAACAGAAGCGATATACTAATAGATAGCCATATGATTCGAAATTTTCTCTTCATTTTTCCACCCTCCTTAACTTAAGAATAATAATGCGATTGCAGCAATCGGTATCATCGAAGCTAAGGTTATCCCTATTCTCCATTTTAGTAATTTCCCTTTATCGATCGGTAGACTTCCTGCCACTTGACCCGTTTGCCCGTTGATTGCAAATTGGTACATTGTCCCTTCATACTTTGTATTCAACATCCAAACAGGTAAAAGAGCATAATTAATATCTTCACCTGTCATTTGTACAAAGGCACTTTTCTTATTAACTGATGTATATCCCTTAACCGTTTTACGAAACTCATCTTCCGTTGAGGTAATTACTCTTTCATTGGCACGTTCCGAACATTCTGCTACACTTACATCAAATTTATCTGCAAAATATCCTGCCATATACATTGGACTAAAGTCAACTAGGTCATTATAGTTAAACGGTTCAATTCCATCCATGTAGTTATCTTCCATCTTTGTGGAGGCATCCACTGGTATTTTTGTAAACCCAATTTGACCACTTCGATACACTTCATAATATTCTGTTCTCGTATAGTTATAGTCGCTATCGCTCCACTTTTTTACCTTTGTTGCATCAAATATTACATTTCCGTTTCCGGTACAGCTAAAAAGCCAAAATGGAACATACACTCCACTAATTTTAGATAGTCGGTTATTCTTTGTAAATGCATCTGGTAACAGTAATTTTCCTTTGTAAAACTCGTGCAACATTTCTTCTGCTTTTTTCTTATCTATTTTAAACGGAATAACCATGTCAGGGGTTACCATTCCACTAACATTTTCTGTCATTACCACAGGGTTACCACAATACATACATTCTGTAGCAACCGTATCTCCATCAGAAACTACTTCTGCTCCACATGAGGTACAAATAAAACCACTTTGTTCCCCCATCTGATTTTGTTTTCGAACATAACCCTCAATATTCCAATCAATTTTTCCTTGCTTCTCATTTTCATTGGGTTGATTTTGTTCTTTTTGTATCATATCTTGTGGATATTCACTATCACAGGAATCACAAACTAGCATTTGCTTTTCCACGCTAAATTCAAGGGGTGCTCCACAAGCTGGGCATTGGTATTTTAACATTGAATCTGTCACAATCGCACCTCCATTAAACTCCAATTATTTTACATCACTTTCATCAAATATATCGCCACACTCTGGACAGAATTTTGGTGGAGATACTGGATTTTCTGGCTCCCATCCACACTTATCACAACGATAAAGTGGTGCTCCAGCAGGTTTTTTCCCTCCACATTCCGCACAGAATTTACCTTTATTAGTCGCCCCACAAGAGCAATTCCATCCTTGAGGATCTTCTGGTTTTTGAGCACCGCATTCATTACAGAACTTTCCATTATTTCCCGCATGGCCCTGTGCACAAGTCCAACCTGCTTGGCTTGGTGCTGGCGCTGCTGGTTGTACTGGCTGAGTTGGTGCTACTGGCTGCTGATACTGTGGTTGTTGCTGTTGATATTGCTGTTGTTGCTGTTGTTGCCCCATTGCAAATAGGTTACTCGCATTCATTCCTGCTCCTTGGGCCATATTCATTCCCATAAATCCCATCATTGCACCGCCACCGCCTTCATTTGCCGCTGCTGCTTGCATCGCAGAAGCTTGTGCGCCAACAAGGTGTGCACCAGCCATGGTAGGATCGCGAAATGCTGCATTACGTTGTAATTCTTTGATCATCTTTTCATCTTCTTCCGAAGCTTTTACAGATGATACTCCAAATGAATGAATTCGAATTCCTCTTAGTTCTCCCCATTTTTTAGAAAGAACTTCATTTAATGCATCTGACAGCTCCATTGTGTGACCAGGCAAAGAACTATAACGAATTCCCATATCAGAAATCTTAGCAAATGCTGGTTGAAGCGCTGTCATAAGTTCACTCTTTAATTGTCCATCAATCTGTTCTCTTGTATAATCTCCAGCTATATTCCCACATACATTCGTATAAAACAACATAGGATCTGTAACTTTATAGGAATATTCTCCATGACAGCGAATTGAAATATCGATATCCAACCCTACATTTCGGTCAACTACTCGAAATGGAACTGCACTAGGGGTTCCATATTTATTCCCCATAATCTCTTTCGTATTAAAGAAATAAATTCTTTGATCTTTTGCAGGCTGTCCTCCAAATGTAAATCGCTTGCCAACATTTAGAAAACTCTGTTTAAGCCCTTCTCCAAGCCCTCCATAAAATATGGAAGGTTCTGTAGATGTATCATAGGTAAATTCTCCTGGTTCAGCACATAATTCTGTAACTTTTCCATTATCTACAATAATCATACATTGTCCGTCTGCAACTGCTATTACCGATCCATTTGAGATGATATTTTCTTCACCTTTTGTATTCGAACTTCTTCCACTTGTTCGCTTTTCCCCTTTTCTTACTAAAACTTCTGTAGGAAGTGCTTCACAATAAAAATATTCCCTCCACTGATCTGCTAATACTCCACCAGCCGAACCTAAAGCCGCTTTAATTAATCCCATAGCGAATCCTCCTATTTAATTTTTCTCATTCATAACCTTATATTGGTAGATTATCAGATTTTTCTCTAAAATAAATGTGCCATTTGGCACATTTATATATACTTACAATAAATACTATTACATTTTAAACCTATGACCATGGATCTTCTCTTTTAGGCTTTCGAATATCTGGCAACAGAAAATATTCCCACAAAAACCATTGTCCTGTAGATTCCTTTTTTCGAAGCCTTACACCTCTTGCAGTATCTGCACCTCCTGATTTTAAGAATAACTGTAAATATCCTTCCCCCATCAAATCTTCACTGTGATTTGTTTTATACACCTTTATTGTAAATGGTTGTTTGGGCTCGTAATTATTTTCAGGTACTGCCCCCTCTAAATAAGATACAGGAACATATTCCTTATCTCTCAAGCGATCTCTTAAAAACTGAATTTCATAATTAGATAATGGTTTGGGGCCTTTTAAAAAATTAAGCATTTCTACACATAAATCTTTATTTACTGGATAGATACAAAGAGCTGCTACTGTAAATGCTACAATCTTATTGGGATCATCAAATTCTTCTCCTGCCATATATTTAAACTCTTGAATACTAGACGGAATATTCTCAATTATAATCGGTACACAACTAGCATTATTTAAACCATCATTGGATTGATGATTGGAAACATCTTTTGCAAGCTCGTTTGTTGAATTCACTAAATCCCTTTTTAATTTATCAAAAAAATTCATGCTATGACCTCCTTAACGATAAAATTATGGTACTATCTACTGTAATCATACTATTAAATTAATTTAAGTGGAATGTGCCAATTGGCACATTCCACTTAAATATAAGAGATAATTTCAGTTTATACATTTCCTATTTTATTTAAATAATTTGCTACAATTTTTTCTTGATATCCTGCACGTTTACATGTTCGCATTAATGCAACTACTTCTGATAATTGCTCGTCTGTTACTCCATTTAAACTTTCCATACGTTTATCCGAAATCAGTTCATTTGAACAACTCTTTTGATACGCTTCCACTCCCATATGCCAATAATGAAAACATCCTCCATAGTATTGCTTCAATTTCCAAGCAATCAAAAGTCCTTCTGGATCAAAATCTCCACCATAGTAAATCCTTACTTTTTTTTCATTTAGACGATCGAGAATTAAAAGAGAAGCGAGTTTTGGTTGCCCATTCATACACATGATAGAAGCCCTTCCTTTCCATTCATTTAACAGCTTTGCATAGATGGATGGATTTTCAACAATGAAAAGTTCCTCATTTTGGCAAATAACCTCCTCGATATTCGATACCGTTAACAACGACAGTTGCATACTTTCTTTTTCTTGAAAAAAGCCTTGAATTCCTTTATGGATGTTTCCTTCCTTTGTCCGTGCTTGCACCCCAGAGATAACTGCATAATTTGAAATTTCATCCCTTAATATCCCTGCATGTAAATATCTTTTTTGTTTTTCTAGTGAAGTGAATACAGAATCCTTTTTCTGACAATTTCCAGCTTGAGTCCATTCCCATTTCAGCAATTGGTCAAGGAACGAACCTAAAGATTCTCGTTCATCAAATGCATGTGGATTTCCTGTTAGCTTTGTTGCATAAATAGCAAGGGATTCCTTTTTATTCATGTTAATTGGAAATTCATTGATCATGGAGCATCCTAGCAACACGATTTCTTTTGTTTTTTCCAAAGATCCTTCCCAGGATTTATGAACTCCCTGTAAATATGCATATCCAAATCCTTTATCTGATTGTAACTGTTTTAACCAAGAATAGGCCTTCGTCCTTTCCATTGATTGCTCAACTTCTTGAAACATTTGATCCCAACGTGCCTTTTCTTCGGATTTTTCCTCTGCTTTACTTTTTAGCTCTGTTTTTGCATAAAGTTCTAATAGTCTTGTTTTACTGATCATAGAAAAACGACTATTCCATAAAGCTTTTTCTATATCTTTTGCTGAAATCGTAATTTGTTTTCTTCCATGGTAATTTTTTTGAAAAAAACCTTCTAGACTCTCAATATCATCTAAACCTAATTTACTTATGGTTACCTTTCCAGCAACCTCTCCATAAGATGCATATTTATTAATAAACCGCTCTAAAATCTTACATAAAATTTTATTTTCCCGAATGTAAGATAGACATGCTTGCTCTTGTAAGTTCATCACATCGACTTTGCATACTCTCTTCATTTTCTAGCAACTCCTTTTTCTTTCCATTCCAAACATAAGGCATTACCGTTACAAACTTTGCATTGGAAGGACGAATCAATTGATAGATTGAAAGTGCATCTAATGTATCTACATCTCCCCATAGAACTTGAGAGTTAATAATAAACTCCAATTCAAATTCAGCCATTAATCGAAACATATCTCTGATGTTTTTATTATCTACTCCAGCAAATGCTTCATCTAATGAAATCAAACGAGGTGCATCTGGATTTCCACCAGCATATTTTGCAACCACAGCGGAAAAAAGTGGAACATACATGGACATAGCTTTTTCCCCTCCACTAAAGGTTCCAAATACACTATTGGTCAATTCCTTGATACGCTCTCCCGTTTTTTCTGAGAATAGTTGAAATTCAAACCACTTCCGATAGTCAAGTGTATCCTTCATTACTTGGTAGAATGAGATATTTCCTTTGTTATCTTTTACACTTCTTCGTGCCTCTTCTACTTTAGACCGAAAATGCAATGATAATTTTTCTGCTTCTTCTTCCCTAAGCATGCGATAATCTTTTTTTAGGTAATCCACTAATTCTTTTGTATCCAATTG
>CAYJKD010000043.1:0-480 GCA_964370595.1 uncultured Lachnospiraceae bacterium | reverse complement strand
TTCATGCTCAGCTGTTTTATAGCGCCATTTGAGACTTAACTTTAATCCACTTGAAGTATTCATAGAATTCATAAGATTATTCATTTTCTCTACCCAAGTATTGGATCCATTGATCTTTCCTCTCAATTTTCTGCTAATGGTATTAGATAAAATATCTTCAAATAACTCTCGGTCTCCATCGCGAATAAGAACTTTTAATTCTTGAATCTCTTCCTCCAAATGCCTTAATAGTGTATGAAATGGTACTTTTGTTCCCTGATACCTTGCCATAATATCCATTCTTCCAGCTTCTAAATAGGTTTCTTCTCTCAACTCATCTAACTCCTGAAACAAATCTTGTTTTACCAATTGATATTCCACAAGATAGTTTTGGTTCTCAAAAATAACCAAATTTAAATTTTGAGATTCTTTTGTTTTTGACATCGATTTACATTCCACAGAAAAATAATCACGAACCAATTTCGGGTCTACCCCCATACT
>CAYJKD010000042.1:0-15437 GCA_964370595.1 uncultured Lachnospiraceae bacterium | reverse complement strand
TCATATTCAATTAAAGTATATACTGTATTTGCACCGTTTGTTTGATCCACTATGGTACCTGATGTTAAATAGTTCATAGTTGAGACTTCTGAAGAATACAACATGCGATAAGTTGAATCTCCCTCTTGAGCTGTCGTTTCCCCTTCACTTGTAGTTTCAGTAGCCGACGTTTCCGAACCTGCTTCTGTTGCTTCCGTACTCGATTGTGAACTTGTTGTACAACCAACTAAGCTACTAACCAATACAGTTGTTGCCATCATTAATGCAATCACTCTTTTTTTCATAACCAGTCCTCCTATTAATTGTTTTATCGACACCCTTTCGGGGAATCTTTTCGCTACTTTGCTATTTCAATTGCTTGTTCAATGGAAGTAATTCCAATTCCATGTGCTTCTACCATATCAATATTTCGCCCATTAAAAATCGGTCCTCCTTCATAAGGATCAAACTTACAAAGAATCGGTCCATCTAAATCAGTTCGGGTAATAACTCTTTTTCCTGCTGCAAGATGCGCTGCTGCTGAAACACTAATCTTACTTTCTAACATACATCCAATCATACATTCTACATCATAAATTTCAGCAATGGTACATATTTTTAGCGCTTCATAGATCCCTCCTGTTTTCATCAATTTGATATTGATAAGATCTGCCGCACGATTTTGAATAATATTAATAGCATCTTCTGCCGTAAATACACTTTCATCTGCTAAAATTTTTGTATAAACATGCTTGGTAACATACTGCATTCCTTTAAAATCATGGGCTGCAACTGGTTGTTCGACTAAATCAAGAATTACCCCTTTATCTTCTAAAGTCGAGATAATCTTAACGGATTCCTTTGCACTCCATCCTTGATTCGCATCTACACGAAGTGCAATTTCAGCACCTACTGCTTTTCTAATTTCTGTAATACGTGTAATATCCTCTTGTCCACCTTTACCCACTTTTAATTTCAAGATACGAAATCCATCTTCTACTGCCTTAAGGCTATCATTTATCATTTCTTCAATCGGATTTACGCTAATTGTAATATCTGTTTCAATGCTTTTTTTATTTCCACCTAATATTTGGTACAACGGTTTTTTCATCGCTTTCCCATATAAATCATAAAGTGCAATATCTACTGCTGCTTTAGCAGAGGTGTTTTTTTGTATGCAGTGATGAAGGCGATACATCATCCCATCTAAATCAAAAATATCCATTCCCACTAAAGTAGGACCAATAACTGTTTCAATTGCACAGCGAATAGAACCAATTGTTTCACCCGTAATAACTGCAGTTGGTGGCGCTTCCCCAAATCCCACACTTCCATCTTCTGCTGTAATTTTAACAATTACATCATGAACTAAATCCACAGTACGGAGTGCTGTCTTAAATGGAGCAGTTAATGGAATTTTCACTTCAAACAATTCAATTTTAACAATTTTCATTTATCATTCTCCTTTTACTGATTATTATATTCATACAAAAGAAGGGCAATTTCAGCCATCTCTCTCTCATATATTGCCACATCTGTTTCATTTCCTAGGAACACAAGAATAAATGGTTCTTTTCCATAAATGATTCCTACATCATGAGTAATCCCACTATCTTCTCCTGTTTTATGAGCAATCCTTCCATGACCTTCTATATTATGAATATAAAATGGAATTTTTCCATTTAACCTCTGATTACTCAATATTTCAATCATTTTTTTAGATGCTTCCTGACTAATCATTGTACCATCATATAACTGCTTTAAAAAATCTCCTACTTCTTTTGGGGAGATATAATTTTGTATCCCTTTATTTGCTCGTTCTTTATCAAACATCTTACGATTAAGCTTCGTTTTTAGAAAACCTTGTGTCTCAATCCAATCATTGATTTCTTCCATTCCTAATAAATCTATTAAAATGTTTGTAGCTGAATTATCGCTTAAAATAATCATTAACGTATATAAATCTTCTATGGTAACCTTGAGCCCATCATGCATATAGGTCAATGCACCACAAGAAGGAACACAATCCTCTTTTTTGATTTCTACCAAAGTATCTTTTGACAGCATACCTTTTTCGCATTGCTCAAAAGCTTTTGCCATAATATACATCTTTATCACACTAGCGGCCAAAAAGGGCTCTTCCTCATTCCAAGTTATGGTTTCTTGTGTAATAAGATTTTTATAATAAAACCCAAGTTTACCAGATAGTGATTCTAATCTTTTTAATATCATTTCTTTCATGATTGCTCCAATCTAAACATATTAGTAATTTATCGCTTTACCTTAACAGATTTTCCAACAGATAAACGGATAGGGCAGTTATACGCTGCCCCATTGCAATCTCAATAAATTGTATCCTACATTACCCCGTTTTGTCAATAGTTGTTTGTGCTTACTTCTAATTGCAACTATAATTAGCTACTATTCATTCATCTGTTGCCAACTAATACTAAATTTAAAGAAATACAATTATTTTTCTTATGATACTCCTTGTACAATTAAATAGATTAATGTAAACAGAAAACCAATTCCAAATAGTAGTAAACTGTATGCTAGTGAATAAGTAAAATGAATTTCTGATTTTTTGTGACCATCTTCGACTGCTTCACCTTCTGTAAAAGTCTTTGGTATTTCCACTGATTTATAAAAAAATCGATTAATTCCAATAATAAATAAGTCTGCTAATACATCAAGTATTCTTGCAAGCAAGCCAAAAAAGAAACTTAAGTTGATAAGTATCGGTTGGTAAATCAAGCAATCCAAACTAAATTTTCCTGTATTATAATCTCTATATACTCCTTCCCGATCGATTACTGTTTTTCTTCCAATTCCAAAATATAGAATTAGGCCAATCCCTATGGTTATTAAGCTTCCTTGAAGATTAATCCAAGAAAAATATGGGATTATTTCTGCTGGTTGAGTTCGGAAGTATTGTGATAGAAATTCTCCTATTTTACTAAAAAACAGATTCGGTGTAACTCCTAATAAGAGCAAACTAATCGATACGATTGTAAGCGAAATTTTTGTTTTCTTTGTCACATAGTCTGGTGGTAATTTTAAATCTCCCTCTTCTATAAAAAGACAGAAGAATAACTTTAGCATATATGCAAATGTGAAACCTCCTGCAAGCAAAAATCCATATTCTAAGAGAACAAATCCAGCCGTACTCCTTTCTGCGTAATGAATCCATTCAACCACGGATTCATGAAGTAACGTTTTACTTACATAGCCACTAAAAAGAGGAATTCCCATTAAAGATAATGCACCGAATCCAAATGTTATTTTTAACCAGGGCTTGTCTCTTCCACATCCTCTGATTTCGTTAAGTTCAAGGCTCATCGTATTTTGATCGATTACACCAACCAAGCTAAATAACAAGATTTTAATCAAACTATGATTAATCAGATGAAATGCTGTTGCGTATGCAGCATAAGTATTATGTTCTCCTAGTAAATTGTAGAACCCGATTCCCCAAAGAATGAATCCGATCTGCGAAAATGAAGAAAAGGCTAATGTTTTTTTTAAATCTTTACTACAAAAGGCAAAAAAACCTCCTACTAACATATTAAGTATGCTTACTACAATTAAACATATAGAGAAGTAATAGTCTCCTGGTAATATCTCCAATGTAATAATAATAATTCCATATATTCCTGCTTTTGATAGCATACCCGATAGTAATCCAGTTGCTGGAGTTGGGGCTGCTCCATAAGAAAACGGCAACCAATCATGGAGCAAGAATACACCTGCTTTTGCTCCAAACCCGACATACAGAAAGAAACTAGAAAGATAATCCTCCAATTACAGTATACCATAAATAATTTTTTCCTGCCTCAACCGATACTCGATCTCGATTATGGATAATCCATAAATAACTAGAGAAAGACATAATTTCAAAGAAAATAAATAAGGTTAGCAAATTCCCTGCAAAAAACACTCCTAATGTTCCAGAAAAAGTCAAAAGTACCGCACCATAATAGGAACAGAGATATTTTTTATTATTTTTAAAGTATTCTTTTGATTCTATTATGCTAACGAGCCACAATACACTTGCTAGAGTCGTTAAGAGTAAGCTAAATTCATTTAATTGAAATTCAATCCCTAATCCTCCAAAAAAAGGAAGGAGTACTTCTGTATTTCCGCTCTTGAAGAAAAACCACAAGAATAAAGTACTGACACATTGCAATAATACCGTTATGATGGTAATTCGCCATGCAAGTATATGATTTTTCAGAAAAAACACACCAATTCCTACCACAAATAGGAATAAAATTATGATCGGAAGCAATTCGTTTTGATTTACCACTTATAGTCCTCCCTTCAAAGTTTGACTTATTAATTCTACGAAAGGTGCGGAAGTAACTGATAGAACTAACATGATTGCTGTTATGATCGACATTGAAATCAGCATCTGTTTTGGAGCTTCCTTTACATTTTCATCAATAATACTGTCGTTATGGGGTAGAAATGCTAAAATTGAAATTTGAAGTAGATACATTGCTGTTAATAGAGCAGAAATCATAAGTACAAAAATTCCTATTAATCCAAAATACCCTCCAACATCAACAACACTCTTTCCAATAGAAAATTTAGAGATAAACCCACCTAGTGGAGGAATACCTACTAAAGCTAAGCTACTAATAGTAAATAACAAAAATGTAAATTTCATATTTTTTCCATATCCCTCAATTTCGCTTACATACTCTTTGTGATTAGCAAACATCACATTTCCTGCTGTATAAAAAATCACAATTTTAATGATTGCATGATAGACCATGTGAATAACCCCTGCAAGAAGACCTGTATAAGACATAGTCGCTATTGCCAAAAGAATGTATGAAAGCTGGCTAACCGTTGAGTATGCAAACCTTCGTTTTAAGTGTTTATTTTTCATAGCCATGGAAGACCCAAACAAAATAGAAATCATACAGAGAATCAGTACAACTCCTTGTGCCCATGTTCCTTTTAAATATTCATAATCAAATAAATAATAAGTAACTCGCATCACTACAAATACCCCTGATTTTACAACTGCCACTGCATGTAATAATGCAGTCACAGGAGTAGGTGCTACACCTGCAGCAATCAACCAGCGATGAAGGGGAAACAGACCTGCTTTTACTCCAAAGCCTACAAACATAAATAGATAAGCTATCAAAACATATATATTTTCTCCTACCTCCATAGGAACTCCAAATTCTAACGTATTGCAATGGTACAAAAACAGCATCATTCCAATAAATCCCATGGAGGCTCCTAACATTGAATATTTCACATAAATTTTCCCTGCCAATACATCTCGTGGAACATTCTTTTGAATAACCAACGGTAAGGTAATAAATGTAAGACACTCAAAAAATAAATATGTCGTAATCATATTTGCACTAAATGATAGTCCGATTACTGCTCCATATGTCATCGTATAGTAAAAGAAAAATCGTTTCATCCTTCCCTCATGAGTCATATACTTTGATGCATATAATGTTGCTAACGGCCATAGAACACTAACTAATGTTGCAAATATAACTGACAAACCATCAATTCGTAAATGAAAATGCAAGGTATCACTATAATAGATCAGAGTCAATGATTCCTCATAAAATGCATATAATACAAGCAACGTTGTAAATGAAAGAATCACACTTGCCAGTATGGCAGCCCGACTTAATGTTTTATCATTTTTCCATGTTATCATACGAATTCCGATACTTAATATAATTGTCAATAATATCGGAAGAATTATAAAATTAGTCATATTTTCCCCTTATGCCCATATCTGATCTGTAATCTGTTGAATCCATTGTAACAATGGAGCTGTATAGATTCCAAATAAGAAAATAAGTCCTGCGAGTATCGTCATTGGTAAAATCATTTGCTTGGGAATTTCTTCTTTTGCTACTTGTACTTCTTCTTTTCTTACAATATATGCTTTTGAAGACACCATTAACAAATACCCTGCAGTTAACACAGCAGATATCATAATAACCCCAACTGCAAGAATACCCCAAGTAATATTTGAATATTCCATTGAGCCATTGGCAAGATACCATTTACTAACGAAACCTCCTGTTAGTGGAATTCCAACCAAAGATAATCCACCAATTGTAAATAGGGCAAATGTCTTAGGCATTTGTCCACCCATTCCAATATAATCTTCCACATGAAATTTATGGGTTTGAAAAATAATTGCACCTGCTGCTAAAAACAATAAATTTTTTGCTAATGCATGAAATACCACTTGTAACATCGCACCAATTACACCTACTTCACTTAATAGAAGTAATCCAAATATAACATAAGAAAGTTGACTTACACTAGAATATGCTAATCTTCTTTTAATTTGTTTCTCACGTAAAGCCAACATAGAACCCAAAAATATTGTAATCAAAGATAATGCTAAAAGAAATTCTTGTACCCATGTCCCTCGAATCAAATCTGGCCCTACTACATAATACAGCCACCGAAGGATCGCAATAATTCCACCTTTTGTGATTAAACCTGATAAAATAGCACTTGCAGGTGCTGGTGCCACCGGGTGTGCAGCTGCCAACCAACTCTGTAATGGAAAAATACCTGCTTTACAACCAAATCCAACTACAACAAATGCTGTAATCCCAACTATAATTTGAGGATTCATCACTTCTAATTCTTTAATTCCACCTGGTACAAAACTCAAATCCCCTATCCCATTGGATAGATAAATGATACCAATCAATCCTAGGGATGCTCCAAACAACGAATAGTATAAATATTTTCTACCAGCAAGCATAGCAATATGACTTCTCTCATGAGTAATTAAAAGATACCCACCTAATGTCATCCATTCAAAAAACAGATATAGTGAAATCAAATCACCTGCATAAGTAACACCTAAAAGTCCGCCTAATGAAAATAAATATGCTGCGAAAAACTTTTTTTGTTCACAGCTATGATTCATATAGGAAAATGCATACACCAATACCAGAATCCAAATTCCACCGATCAAATAGGAAAACAATCTTGCAACTTCATCTGTATGAAATGATAACTGATTGTCATAAAGGAATTCAAACCAAACAATGGATGTTCCAAAATATAATGTATTATTACTAACAATTAACCCCAGGGTAATTAACATGGTAACCATGGAATACCATTTATAACTAGTTTTTCCTTTGATAAAACCCAATCCTAATCCTGCTAATATTGGAAAAAATACGGTTATCACACTCACTTACCCACCTCCTTTATAAGACTAATAATCCTTGTCGAATTATCTCAATGATTGGTTGATAGAAAAATCCAACAGCGAAATTTGCTATAAGAAATATCAAAAGCCCTAACCATGCCCCAATCGGTATTTTAGCTGGTGTGGCATTGTCTGGATCTTTGTTATAGATGCGAATAATAAAACGTATAAAATATGACGCATTAAAAATCGTACTAATAGCAACTGCGATTAATACAAACCACATGCCAATCGGATCTAACATTGCAGAAGTGGTTAATAAATATTTTCCAATAAATCCAGATAACAAAGGAAATCCTATCATTGAAAATGCACCTACAGTAAAACAAATTGCTGCAAGGGGATTTCGGTATGCACTCCCTCTTAAATCTTCAAAATATTTTCCCCGATTAGAAACCGCCATTAACTCCTCTGCTGAAAGAAATAACATGGTTTTTGTTAAACTATGCGCAATCACAATATAACAAGCTGCTAGAATACTAGCAGGTGTTGCAAGTCCGATTCCAACATAGATGTATCCAATTTGCCCTACAGAAGAATATGCAAGCATTCGTTTGATACTCCGTTCCCTTAGAGCATCGAAGCTACCAACAATAATTCCGAAAATCCCAAGAACAAATAAAACTTGATTCGCACCAATTTCCGAAACATTTTCAATTCCAATTACACGGTAAAATATTTTTATCAATAAAATAATATAACCCTTTACCACAAGCCCTGACGAAATCGCGTTTGAAAAGTTTTTTGCATTATCATAGGCATGTCCCATCCAAGAATGAAATGGAAACAATGCGCTTTTTATCGCCATACTTACTGCTAGTAATCCAATAATAATAGTTACTGGTAATTGATACGCTCCACTTTGAATAATTGTACTAAGTTTCGCTCCTACATTGGGCATTAACAAATGTCCTGTTAAATCATATAATAAAACAATTGAAATCAAAAAAAGTCCAGATCCTAATAAACTCATTATCAAATACTTAATGGTAGCTGCAATGGTTTTACCATTTTCTCTTGCTATCATAAACCCACATGCACATAATGTATTAATTTCAATAAACACATAGCTAGTAAATAAATCATTGGTATAAATTAATGCATTAAGACTTGAAAGCATAAGATTAACCATAATAAAAAACAGATTGGTTTTATGTGGCTCGATTACGGAAAGAATCCTTCTTTTTTCAATAATAATAACTAAAAGTAATCCAAATGTAATGACTGTAGCCATAAGTACTTCTAAGGGGCCAAATCGTATTTCATTTCCCCATGGCGCAGAAAAATGTCCCATTAGATAAGTGATTTCTTGCGGTTCTCTCCACATATAAAAAAGCAAACTTACACTTAACACAAAACAGATGAATACATTTGCAATGGTAAAATTGCAGGCTCGCTTTCCATTTAACACACTACAAATAATTCCTCCTGCCATGGTAAATATAATACAAAAAAATGGAAAATTCACAACAAAAGGCATTATTGTTCTCCCTTCCCACCAACTTTTGTAATGATCTCATCTAGATCTAATGTGTGGTATTCTTTATAAAGTCTTTGAATCAATGACAGTAATACGGCAGTAATCGATACCGATACTACAATTCCTGTAAGTACTAATCCACTAGGGATCGGGTTGATATAATGTTGATAGTCAGTAATCCCGTCTACTACAATTGGCGCTACACGAGATTCAATGTATCCACCTGAAGCTAAAAACAGATATACTGCACCATCCATAATATTAAGCCCTATTACTTTTTTTATTAGGTTCGGCTGTAAAAATAGATTGGTAAATCCAATTCCAAATAAAATCATTGCTGCAGGAGCAAAGAAACTGTTGAACATAATAATTTCCATTAGATTTCCCCCTTTGTAAATAAGGAATACATACTATACATTGTGCAAGTAACGATTAATCCTACACAAATATTAAGTGGTAAAATCAGTCCTGCCGATATAATATCTCCTGGTTGTCCTAGTGGAATTCCTGTGGGAATATGGTTTGCACCTGTAAAAAACGAATATCCTTTTGCAACTGCATAAAACATCAAAGAAGCAAATGTAACCATTCGTACAAATCGTTCTTTAATTACTTTTCTCGCTGTACGATATCCATATGCAGATGAATATAAAATTAGTCCTGCTCCCATTACTGCTCCTCCTGCAAAGCCTCCGCCTGGAGAAATATGACCATTTAAAATCACATAAATTCCAAAAATCAAAAGAAAGGGAATTACATATTTTGCAACATTTTTCATAATTGGATCTCTTGGAAGTGGTTTATAATTAGGGTTTGCAACCATTTCAGAATCTTTTGCTCGTTCCTTTAAATTCTTCTCATGTTTCATCAACATGAACACACAGGTGGATGCCATAAACAAAACAGCACTCTCTCCAAATGTATCAAATGCTCGATAATCTAAAATCATACCAGTAACCATATTTACAGCACCAGTTTCTTTCATTCCTTGCTCAATATATCTTCTACTTACTTCATTATTAACTGGATTATTCGGATTGCCAAACTCTGGTAAATATGAAGTTGTTATCAAAAGCACAAAAATAACCAATAGACAGATCATTACACTTGCTACTTTATAGGTTGCTCGAAAGAAAAGTGTTGCTTTTGTGTCATGCCAATTTTCATATCTTTGATGTATGGTTTCTTCTCTATGGGTAGTTTCACGCCTTGGTTCTACCTTTTTTCGCTTTGTGGTTAGGACTACTTCTCCATCGATAAACTTCTCTATGCTCTTTTTCCAGTTATGCTTCATCCTCTTCCTCCTCTCCATCATCCTTCAATTTGTTTACATTATGAAGAGTAATAAAGAATAGTGTACTCGTAATTCCTGCACCTACCGCTGCTTCTGTTACTGCTAGATCAGGAGCTCTAAGAATCAACCAAAGTATACTTACGATCAAACTATATGTCATAAAAATAACAACACTTGACAATAAATTCTTTGTTAATGAAACTGCAATTGCACAGATAATTAGTAAGACTAATAGAATTGTTTCAAATATGATCATGGTGTACTACCTCACATTTTTCCTTGATATCGTCATCGGATATCACTTCTGTTTTTGCTAAAAAATGCGCAGATACTGGATTGGCAAACCATAAAAATGCTACCATTAAAATCAATTTGGCAGTAGTAATATCCCACCCATTCCGAATGATAAGGGAAATAACAATTAAAAGTGTACCAAATGTATCACAAAGAGAACTTGATTGCATACGATTTAGAATGTAGCTAAATCGAAAATTACCTACTACGGAAGTTGTGAACATCGCAAGTCCTGCTATCATAAACAATGCACTAAAAACAAATCTAATCATGTTTTTTATCCTCCTTTAAATTAGATAAATCATCTAATCGATCCTTGTTATGACTTCTTAAATATGCTTTACAAACAATTACCACTGTAACAAAACCAAGCAAAGCATAAATAAATGCAATATCAACAATATAACTTTCTTCTTGTATAATTGAAAAAATACAGATCATACTAATTACAATGGTACTAATATTATTTACTCCTAATATTCGATCAAAAAAACTTGGACCAATCATCGTTCGAAATAAATAGGCACATATAATCAGTGCAAGATAAATTAATGCTCCAATAAACATCCAATCATAGAATTGTTCAATCATTCATTCGATCCTCCATTTTTTTTAATAATCCATATAACCTTGAATTTCCCATATCTTCGATTAATGTATAATCTAAAGCATGAATACAAAATGTATCTTCATCCACACTTACGGTTATGGTTCCTGGAGTTAAGGTAATAGAATTTGCAAGAATTGTTTTTAGAAAATCATTCTTTAGTGGTACTTTAAAAAAAACAATCTGTGGCTGTATTTCAATTTTTTTTGAAAACACAAATCCCATTACTTGAAGACTCGATTTTACAATTTCAACTGCTAGAACTACAATATAGAACAAGATAAAAAATATGTTTTTTATAAAACGAAAGTCACTTTTGGGATTATGCTCTAAAAATTTGCACATTACCCAATAAGTAAATCCAGAAATGAACAATCCCAAGATAACAATTTCTAAAGTAACTCGTCCATTTAATAAAATCCATAGCAAAAACAGCAGTATATACATTCCCATTTCTCCTTTCCAAACTCATTTTAAAATAAATCCACTTTTAACTGTATCACTTTTCAAATTTATTGACAAGGGAATTTACACAAACTACGCAAAAAAGATGCTACAATCGTATTTCTACTTTTGTAACATCTTTTTATGATACCTAAACACTAATATTGATATGTACACCCACCCCATCAATTCCTTGAGGTCTTTGTTGCGGCGCTGACTCTGGTATTTGTTCAATCAATTGAGCCATTTGCCCAGCAGAGCCATTCATTGCCATATCAGCTACAGCCAAAGAAAGCGTTTGCTGTAATTGTGCATGGGTACTAGCTAACATAGAAGATAATGCATCCATGATCTTATCCTCCTTCCTTAATTCTGTGACATACTACCACTTCTTTATTATCGACTACTATCACAAAAACTAAAGAGAATATTTTCTTACATTACTATTTAAATCCATTGAAACTCTGTATCTCTCATTACAGATTCTAATTCTTTCCTCAATGTGAGCAGATTATTTTGAATAAGTTGCTTCTCCTTTACCAATTGTTTTCCTGAAATCCAAACAGAATCCACATTAGAGGCATTTGCACTGTATACAACGGTTGAGCATGGATCATATACTGGAAACATGTTTACAGAATGTGTCTCTAATAGAACTAGGTCTGCTTGTTTTCCTATTTCAATCGACCCAACTATATCATCAATTCCAATCGCCTTAGCACCTTCTCTTGTTCCTAATGCAATAATATCTTTTGTAGGCCAAGCACTTCGATCTCTTAATTCTGTTTTGTGGAAATCTGCAAACAACTTAAATTGTGTAAATAAATCTAATGTATTACCACTAGCAGGACCGTCTGTTCCTAATCCAATTTTAACATTTTGTTTTTTCAGCTTTGTTATAGGGGCTACTCCTTTTGCTGCTTTTGTATTAGAACCGATGCAATGAGCAACTGAAGTACTTGTATCATGTAATATTTGAATATCGTTTTCCGTTAGATGAATACAATGTCCTGCTAATGTGTGCTCTGATAAAACCCCAATTTCTTCTAAGTACTGAATCGGAGTTTTATTTTGATTTTTAAAATAGCTCATTTCGTAATCCATCTCTGCAACGTGAAGTGTTAGTAGCGTATTATACCTTTTTGATAATGCTGCTGCTTCTTCTAGTGTTTTTTGTGAGCACGTTGTTGTTCCATGTGGAGCTACACAAGGTTTTACACGTTTATGATTTTTCCACTTTTCCAAAAGTTTTGTTAGTTCTAATAGTGCTTCACTAGGCGTTTTTGCATCGCAAGTAGCCTCTTCCATTAGGCTTGCACCAAAGAACCCTCGAATGCCAAGCTCATCTGCTGCTTTTAACACCTCATCTTCAAAATAATACATATCCACAACTGTTGTCACACCTGATAATAAAGATTCTGCAATTGCATACCGTGCCGATGCTCTTACTAACGCTTTAGACATCCATCTATTTTCCATAGGAATTAAAAACTTCCGCAATCGATCCACACAATCATCTCCTAAGCCTCGAAAAGGAATCATAGGTAAGTGAGTATGTGTATTAATCATTCCTGGCATTAAAATCCCACCTTGCCCATCAATGATTTCCCATGCTTCTTGTGGAGAAAATTCTTCCATCGACCCTACTTCAAGAATTTTTTCTTCCATCAATATATATCCATTTTTTATTACTTCTTCTTTCGGATTCATGGTTATAATTTTCACTTGAATGATTGCTGTTATCAAGATTTTATCCTCCTAGTGTTTCTTTTCATCAACAAATAATAATGGTAATTTTTCTTGTGTCTTCACATAAAACAATCCCTTATCTGTAATTTTCACTTCTGGTGAAACAGGGAGTGTCAACGTAGAAATGGACATAATTTCATTTGTATTTATATAACCCAATGCCTTTATTTGCTTTCTTACTTCTTTAATCTCTTGTGCTAATTGCTCCACTGGCTTATCTGATACGATTCCACCTATTCGCAAAGATGCAAAAGCGATTTCTTTTTCGTTTGTCACAACACAGTAACCACCTTGCTTTTCCACAATTGTATTTTGTGCCAATGTCATATCTTTTTTATTGGTACCCATTACTAATACATTATGACAATCATGAGACCATGATGTTGCTACTGCCCCTTGCTTTGTAATTCCGCCTTCTATAAAGCCGTATGATACCGCATTGGTTTTTTGATATCGCTCAAATACCACGATTAAAGAAAGATTTGTTTTTTCCCATTGAACAATTCCATTTTCTACTGGTATTTCTCTAGTAATGCATTTTGTAAATGTTCCTTGTGGTGCAATTTGGATTACATTTGCCTTTACCATACCATTGGTTTTCAGATTTGTACGAAGCTGATAATCTTCTTCTTCTGCCTTTCTGCAACCAATCGATTGATAGAATTTTTCTGGAAAAGTACAATTTGTTTCTGATTGCCCTTTTTGATAACGGCATCCATTTTTATAAACTTCTTCCACTTTGAATTTATTTATATCACTTAGAATAACAAGGTCCCCAATTTTTCCAGGTGCAATCATCCCACGATCCCCTAACCCCATCCGGCAAGAAGGTGTATAAGTTGCACAATAGATTGCTTTTTCTATAGGCATCCCCAATTCAACTGCATTTCTGATAATATCATCTAACTGCCCTTCCATTAAATGATCTGGCATCGTATCATCAGTAACCAAAGCGATTTGTTGATAAAAATCGTTTTCTTCAATCACGTCTAAATTTTCTTTGGATAATGATTTTTTTTGTAATTCTATAAACATTCCTGCATTGATTTTTTCATAAATAGACTCTTTTGTCTGCTGTGTGTGATCAGAATCTACACCAGCAAAAATAAATTTTTGTACATCTTCCACTGGAAGCTTAGGACAATGCCCTTCTATTACAATTGATTTTTTGTGCTCTCTACATAATTTAATAATTCGTTTAATCCTAGTATCTTCTTCACATATCAAATCTGGGTAGTTCATCACTTCTCCTAAACAAATGATTTTATCATCCTCTAGTAATGTCCGTACCTCTTCTTCGCCAATGGATCCCCCCGAGGTTTCTATGGTTTCATTGGTTGCTGGTACACTTGAAGGTATTCCATAATAAATATCTAATATGGTTTCTTGGTCCATAAATGCACGAATACCATCAATGCCAAATACATTTGCCATTTCATGTGGATCTGCAACTACTGTCGTTATTCCATATGGCAAAACCATTTTAGAAAATTCCTGTGGGTATGTCATAGAACTTTCAATATGCATATGAATATCAATTAATCCTGGAATAATATATTTCCCTTGACAGTCTATAATTTGACCGGCAAATCCATTTAAGTCTTTGCCGGTCCTATAAATCATCTTATCCTGGATTATGATATCCATTTTTTCAAAGCATTTTCTATGGGTTTGATATACCAAACCGCCTTTAAAAATCAGATTCATAATTCCCCTTTACTCATATTTAATTATTAATAGTACGATTCCACTGATCAATCCATTGCTCAAGAATTGGATTCACGAATTCATAATCAACAAATTTAAGTGTATTGGCAATCTCTCCATATGTCATCGTTGCAGATTGCTCTTCCGTAAACTCTACATTCTTATTTGTTGGTGCTTCATTTAATGCAAGTCCGCTAGTTGTTTGCAATTCTTTGCTAATTCTATAATTAATATACTCATATGCTAATTCTTTATTCTGCGAATTTTTATTGATACTTATAATATTAAAGTTTGCATAACTTCCTTCTGGAGTGATGAATTTTACATTTGGGTTTGCTTCTGTAATCATTGGAATCGCAAAATTCCCAACAATTGCTGCTGTAATTTCTCCTGAAGTAAACATATTGATTAAGTCAGATGATTTTGAATATGACTTTACTACATTAGGCTTTAATTCTTCTAATGCTTTAAATGCTGCCTCTGCATTATCTGTTGTTATATCTACTCCTGCATAATCACTTGCTAAATATACAACGGATGGACCAAATGTTGAAGCGATATCTGGGATAGCAATCGAGCCTTCAAATTCTGGTTTCCATAAATCTGCATAACTTGTAATTTCTCCATCTACTAAATCAGGATTATAGATAATTCC
>CAYJKD010000041.1:0-15451 GCA_964370595.1 uncultured Lachnospiraceae bacterium | reverse complement strand
CAGTTCTAATCAATCCATATGAAGCGAATTTGTTCCCAGACCCTGATATTACCGACAAGTTTTATACAGTTACAGACCGAGCAGAAGAGCCAATGGAAATTATAGGCACACCTAAGATTACACAGGTAAATACAGAAAAAGTGCTTAATTCAGATGACCCATTTGTATATACAAAAGTAGATGGAACAGAGAGGTTATTAGTTGGAAAGCAGTTTGTACCGACCGAACCAGATGCTGCTGGAGATGTAGATTATACATTTACGATTAACAGCAATGATGAAGGGTTAGACTTGTTGACGGATAAGGCTTATTTACTAGAATATGCGGTTAGAATTCCTAGTACTGATGTACGTAATGTAACAAATCATGTTAGTATTAGTGGGTTTGGTTATACTGGAGAGAGTAGTGAGGAAGAAACCTCTAATGTAGCATTTGCCAATAATTCTGGAGTTTTATTTAAAGAGATACCAATCACTTTTAACAAGGTTGATATGAATGGAAAGCCACTTGATGGGGCACAATTCAAGATTTCTGTATTTAAAGACACTCCAGTAGATGGAAAACCTGTTTTTGAAACCAGTAAGATTTTAGAAGGAGTATTTAGTAACCAAGGCGGAACTTATGTTATTGATGGTGGAACTGAGATTAAGATGTTTACAGCACCAATTAGTAAAGTGAATCTAGCGGAAGGTGAAAATATTTACCTATATATCGAAGAAACAGTTGCACCGGATGGATACAATGGAATTGCAGTTCCAATGATCTATAAGTTTTATGAAGATGCTACTATTGAAGATGGAGCTATTGATACGATTCCAACTGCAGATAGTCAGTTAGTAGTAGATGTAAAAAATGCACCAGTTGAGTTCGATTTCACATTTAATAAAATTGATGCTGAAACGAAAGATTCTCTTACAAATGCAGAATTTACGATCACAGTGGGAGAAAGCGAAGAATTTAAAACCAATGGTACAAAAATAGTTAACTTTGATTACAGTGAAATTAGTCATTTATTTACTAATACTGTAAAAACGTTAAAGGTAACTTATCAAGAGACAGAAGCACCAACTGGTTATGAACTAGATTCTACAGAGTATTTGCTAGGAAATATTGTAATGGCAGCAGATGGAAGTGTAACCTTTGTTAAGAATTCTGATCTAAAAGAAGGACACGGAGCAACGGTTGCAAATACAAACGAGTCAGTTGCAGTAGAGATTACCGTTCCAAATACAGAGATTGAATATGGGTTTGATCTTGTAAAAGTGGATGCTTTTGGTGTAACTGATCAAAACAAATTATCAGGTGCTAAATTCCAATTCTATTATGATGTAGATGGAAAAAATATTATCGAGAATGGAACTTTAAACTACTGGGAGACAGATGATGATGGTAGCATTGCAGTAAGTGGTATTAAGCATAATGATATACTCGAAAATGGTAATGGAATCTATTATAAAGAGATTGAATCGCCAGATGGATATTATATCCTAGGAGGAGCTGAAATTGTAGAGATTGCTTCTATGGTGGATGGTAAATTAATATTCTCTGAAAGAAACACCAATGATGGATATATCGTAGAGAACTATCCAATTACCTATCGATTTGAGTTTGAGAAAGTGGATTTCGAAAGCGGCTTACCACTAAAAGATGCAGAATTTGTAGTATATTTTAAAAATGGTGAAAACACATATCTTATAGGGGAAAATAGTATTAGCGATCCAATCAAAGGAGTGGTAGATACAAATTCTGTACCAGATTCATATCGACTTAAATCAGAAATTGCAGCTACCAAGGCATACTTTGAAGCTATATTTATGTATGAAGATTTAAAAGGTAAGATGGATCTATCAGAAGGAGCAAAAACAACTATTTACTACAAGGAAATTGTGGCACCAATAGGTTATGCACTTGATGATACAGAGTATGAACTAGGACAATTACATGCTGATGGAAAACAGTTTGATCAGAAGCCAAGTAATGGAATAACAGAAATTACAGTAGATGATGGATATATAGCTACAGAATTAGTTACAATATCTAATCATAAGCATGTATATGAATTCCAATTCAACAAGCTAGATGCAAACACAGAAAGCCAACTTTCAGGAGCTGAATTTGAGATTTACATTGCACCAACTGACGATAGTGGAGTAGAAGGGGATAAGGTATTTATCGCGACTGCTTCTAATGTATCTGATCATAATGCAATGACACATGAAATTGTATTTGATTATCAAGATATCATGGATGAAATACCAAATTTCTCAACAGGTAATGTTTATCTTTCAGAAGCAGTGGCTCCTGCAGGGTATTCAGGCTTAACAGAGATGAAGTTGTTAGGGGAAATTGATGCAACAGGCGAATTTACAAAATCTTCAGATATCAGTGCATCTGGTGTAATTCCAGTATTAAACTATCCTCTAAGCTTAACATTTTTCATCGTTAAAAATAGTGAGATGAATACTGAGATTGGCGTTAGCTTAGATGGAGCTGAATTTGGATTATATCTAAAATCATCGAATGGTGTATATTACTGGATCACTCCAGATGGTAAATTGGTATCATCAGAAGTGGAACCAAGTATCAATAATATTGGAGACTATGGACATGTAACAGAAAATGGATATATAATAGTATCTTTGCCAGTAGATAGTCTAAAAGGTATCATCGGAGTTGAAGAGTTAGAAGCATATTATTTTGAATCCAAAGCACCTACTGGCTATAAATTATTAGCAGACGGAGCTTCTCAGAAGTTGGGAAGTATCGGAGTAGATGGAAACTTTATAGTAAGTGAAGGCATATTTGAAGAAGATCATACGCTTGTAGGTGGTAAGATGGGTGAAGATTCAAATGGAGAATTAACATTTATCACTTCCATTTTGCAATATGTTCGAAATGAGCCAGAGTTTTACCTTACTCTAGAGAAGTTGAATGCAAATACAGAAAATCCGCTTTCAGATGCCGAATTCCTAGTATATATGAAAGATGGCAATGAGATTGTTGGTTATGTAAATCCAGATGGTAGCTTAACTAGAGACTTAGCTTCAGCATCGAATTGGGTTACTGGCAATGATGGAGTTGCTTCGGCAAAGTTAGACTATAATGCTATGGGCTATGATTTTAGATGGGGAAACCAACTTGGTATGTGGGGAATTTTCCATGATGACACTCCAGAGGGAAGAGAGAAATCACTTACTTTCTATTATCAAGAGGTAAAAGCACCATCTGGTTACCTTCTAGATGATAGTGAAAAAACATTAGGGTGGATTGAAGCGGATGAAGATGGCATCCTTGCATGGAAGCAAAGTGGAACAAAAGATATTACAGTTACAGTGGAAAACACTCCATATGAATATCAGTTCAACTTTACAAAACTAGATGGACTAAGTGAAGAACTTCTTCAAGGAGCAGAATTTGAACTTTACTTTAAAACGGAAGCTGGTGGAAAATTATGGCTTGGTGAAGATGGCCAAATCAGCGAAACACCAGTAACGTTTGATACCAATGATGACTTCTTTAGTTTATTTACCGATGAAACAGGAATCTTTACCGTATCCTTTGATTATGGCGACTTACAGTCTAGAGATTTGCTTGGTCAAACCATTTACTATAGTGAGGTGGATGCACCAATCGGATATATCGAAGATACTACAGAATTCATACTGGGAACGTTAAATGAAGATGGAACATTTGATCCTGATACATCTGTGAGTGTAGATGGACAAAATCCAAATGAGTTCGATGTGTTTGTTTATAACTATAAAGAACAACACATTATACTTGATAAGGTTAGCAGTGCTAATGTAGATGTAAAACTATCAGGTGCAGAATTCGAGGTATATTATTATAATGCCAATGGTCAAAAAGTATGGATTACTCCAAACGGAGAACTTTCAGGAGAGCAATCGATATGGACTACAAATGGCAATGGAACCATAGGAACTACTTTTACAACGAGAGAAGTTGTAGATGAAGTTACAGGTCAACTAATCTACTTGAAAGAATTAGTGGCACCAACAGGATATCAATTAGATAGCGGCGAAGTTCCACTAGGTTATGTATTAGATGAAATGGGTAATTGGAATCAAGTTATCATTGATGAAACAGGGGAATTCATCCAAAGTGATGTAGTGCTTCCTGGTAATCAAGTAACAGTTACCATCCAAAATACACCAGTCACACCACCACCAACAGACCCGACAGATTCAACATCAGGTACCACGAGCGGAAGTAGTGGCGGCGGAGGCGGCGGTGGAAGTGATGAACCACCAGTTACGACGATAACAATCGGTGATTCGCCAGTACCACTAGCATCAACAGTACCACCAATTGTAGCACCAATTGTTGAAACCATTGAAGATCTTACAGTACCACTAGCAGGGTTCCTACCAAAGACTGGTTACCAAGATGCAATGTTACTATATGCACTAGCTACCTTGTTAACAGCAGGTGTAGCAGTTACATTACATGTAAGAACTGTAAAAAGAAAAAAGAAAGATTCATAATAAGCATTAGCTTAAAATAAAGCAAGCGAGAAGACTTCGGTTTTCTCGCTTGTTGATTTATCTTTACAAAAACGAAATTGGTAAGGTATCAAATTCATTCTAAAATATTTAAAAATCAAGTAACCTATGGTATAGTAAGCGATATAGAAAAGGGATTGTTTAAATAAGAATGGAGGTATTAGGATGAGTGGACACAGCATTTATACATTCAAATGGATAGAGATGTACAAACTTTATGTAGCAAAAGCAGAAAGAAAAGGAAGAACATCGGACGAAGTGGACCAGGTTATTTATTGGCTAACTGGCTATACAAATACGGAACTTCAAAATATTGATGAAGGTGTTGATATGACAAGTTTCTTTACATCTGCACCAAATCCAAACCCAAATAGGAACCTAATAAAAGGATCTGTTTGTGGTGTGAAAGTACAAGAGATAGATGAGCCGATTATGAGAGAAATTCGCTATCTTGATAAACTTATAGATGAACTTGCAAAGGGCAAAAGTTTGGATAAAATATTTAGGTAATATAAGCGGATTTTTCATTTAGAATTAACTACCAAGATGAAAGAGGGGAATAGGGTATGAAACATTTCAAGGAATTAAATTTAAAAATGGAACCAATTGTACAAGGGAATAAAATTATTTTAACTTCAACAGAAAAAACCGATTATTTTAATTTTTTTGATGCAAAAGAAAATCAAGTTAAGAAAATATTTACTGCTCCATTTATTTATACAGAAGTTGAAGGTGATTTTGTTGCCACTGTAAAAGTATCGGGAGAATTTAAGGATACATATGACTCGGCTGTACTAATGATTATGAAAGATTATGATCTATGGGCAAAAGCTTGTTTAGAATTGACTGATTTTAGCAAAATTGCTGTGGTAAGTGTTGTAACAAATAATCTTTCAGATGATGCAAATGGTAATAATATAGATGCAAAATTTGTCTATATTAAAGCAGTTAGAGTGAATGATGACTTTTCGTTTCACTACTCATTAGACGGAATAAATTATGAGATGATGAGATTTTTCCATTTAGATGTTGGTACGACAGTGAAAGTGGGCCTTGCAGCTCAATCTCCTCTTGGAATGGGTACTAAATGTATATTTGAAGATTTTACTGTAATAAACAAAACAGTGAATAATATACGAAAAGGGCTATAGGTAGATTTGTATTTTTATATCAAATTTTGAAAGGATTATAACTTCTCAATTGTGTTATATATGAAAGGGAAAAATTACCTTTATCATTTTAAAACATTGGAGGATATAACCATGAAAAAATTTTTATCAGTAACTTTAAGTTTAGTACTTGTATTAACGCTAGGAACCACCGTAGCATTTGGTATGGGATGTGGAAAAAACACAAATCATAACAAAGGTAAATATCATCAGAGAGTAAATGATGGAGGTTGCTCACAGTTTGTAGATGAAGATAATAATGGTATTTGCGATTCGATGGGAACAAGTGAATACTATATTGATGAAAATGGCGATGGTATCTGTGATAACCATGGTTCAGGCTACCATAATTTTAAAAATCAAAATTAAGGAAACCGCAAACCAGGAGTGCATCATAGGTAACGGACCGAAAGGGTAATTCGATGAGAGACGAGCATGACTTTAAACTAACTTTGACAAATTATGCAGATACAGTTAATCGTATCTGCATAATTTATCTAAAAAATTCAGCGGATGCAGAAGATATTTTCCAAAATGTTTTCTTAAAATACTATAATAGCTCTATTCACTTTAATGAGGAAGAACATAAAAAGGCATGGTTAATCAGAGTTACCATTAACGAATGTAAAAACCTATTAAAAAATTTTTTTAGAAAAAATACGGTTTCCATAGAAGCGATTGCATCTGTGGGAGTGGAGAACGGGTTTAATGAAGATTACTATGTAACAGAAGCGGTACTTAAACTTCCCGAAAAGTATAGAACTATAATTTATTTGCATTATTATGAGGGTTATTCTGCAGTGGAAATTGGAAAAATGCTTGGTAGAAATGTGAATACAATTTATACGCTCTTGGCTCGAGGCCGTGCTGAGCTAAGAGCTGTTTTAGGAGGAAATGAGCATGAATGGTAAAATAAATAAAGCATTTAACAGATATCATGCTGATGAAACCTTAGTGCAGAGAACATTTGATGATATCACGAAGAGAAAGAAAAAAAATATATCTGGAAGGTATAAAATCGCATCAATTATGGCAATGTTTGCTGTTTTTATCTTAGGTAGTGTATACCTAATACCTGTATCATATATCAGCATTGACATTAATCCCTCCATAGAGCTTTCTCTCAATGCTTTCAACGTTGTAATAAAAGCAGATGCAAGTAATGCAGATGGAGAAGATATACTAAATGCTGTAAGCCTTATAAATTTAAATTATGTTGATGCACTTGAAACACTTGATTTGTCCGATGTTTTTTCAGATTATAGCGATAGCTACACAGAAGTTACTGTAATTACAAATTTTATTAACAATAGTGAAAATATGATAGAAAATATCTATAGTAGTAAATTTAGTGGGGAAAATATATCTTGTCACTCTGGGAATAACCAGCTTAAAATAGAAGCAGAACATAATGATATGTCTTTTGGGAAATATCGTGCATATATAGAACTTCAAAAAATTGATAATACGATAACAGTGGATAAAATTCATCATATGTCTATGGCAGAAATTAGACAGCTAATTGAAGATGGGTCTATAGCAGAGGAAATATATGATGAGAATATTGGTTCACATCATGGTAACGGACAAGGAAAACAACATAGAAGAAAATAGTTAAATGAAAACCTACAGATAACATTCTGTAGGTTTTCATTTAACAAGTTAGTTTCTGTTCTGATATATTTTTTTACATAAATGTTATATCAGCAGGCTTTCGTGTAGGGATTTTTGTATAAACTTCATTATCATTATATCCAAAACCGATAGCAGAGTAAACGTGGTGTGATGCTTTTAAACCCAAATAAGTTTTAAGTTCTGGACAGACATTAATATAACTGGATAAATATCCTAGAAAGCATGCGCCAATACCACAACTATGCATCAAAAGGGTTGCCATACTTGTTTTAATCATACAATCATCGTACGGTTTGATGGAATCTTTATTTGCATAAGCAATCAGTAGATGTGGAGCATCAACTGTAATCGGATTTCGAATTTCCCTCATATACTCTAAAAGTTTTGGATCTAAATTGTTTTTCTCAATAAAAGTTACAGCTAATTTTGAGATTTCATTTACTTGTTCCTTGCCAGATACGACGATCCATTTTACTGGTTGTTCATTTTTGGCACTTGCTGTATAATCTAACGTTCGTAAGATATCTTCTATTTTACGTCGTTCTACAAGGCAATTTTTGAACTTGCGAATGGAGCGATTGCTTTTTATTAAATCTTTTAAATCTGCATAGTCGACACAGTTCCTTGCTGAGGCATTTAATTCGGTACAGTTATTTAATTGGATTGCATTAAATGAACAGACACCTTGGCAGTGGCCGCATTCTAAGCAGCCCATTGTGTGTGTGATGATTGCTTTCTTGTCACATATGGAAATGATATTATTTGGGCAATGAGTAGCACACATTCCACAGCCAACACATTGATTAGTTAATATTTGAATCATTATAGCACCGTCCTAATAAATTATTGTTCTCCATTTCAAAAAAGATGAAATGGGTTTGTATTGTTGTATCAATTTGACTAGATTTAACTTCTTTATAAAGAAGATGGAAATGTATCGAAGGACTCAGCTTCTAATTCCGACTCTAAGTCTTCATCTGATATTGTGTTATATTCATTAAAGGCCAGTGTAAACATATCTAATAGATATTTGGATTCAAGAATATCATCTGTGTTCCCATCTTCAACAATCAGTTTGTTCGCTAATGCATAAGCAAATTTCTCTCGAGCATATATAAGTGATAGATCATAACGTGATTGCTTATGATCAACAGCGGTATTTTTTAGTTCTACTAGTATACTCATCATAATCTCCTTTAAAATATTTAGATACGAATAACACCGAGTTCCATAAAAATTCCAATTAATTTCCTTGAAATAGTACTTAGTTTACAAAATAAGTATGCTTTGTTTTCCAGCGTTTTAAATCAATTTGTACCCAGAAGGAATAGATTCCACAAGTGATTATGATTAGTAGGAGCCATTTTATCCACAATCCAAACAGTTGTGTGGCAGTTCCATCAAACCCAAGACGTCTTCCGTCAATCACGGTATGATTAATTTCCCAACCATAAACCATACATAGTGCCCATGGGTAGCAGATACCGAGTGTAAAAGTGGTAATGATTGCACCAAGTAAATGCCATCCAATCAGTTGAAGCATACCTCCATCAAAATAAGAATTTCCAGTTGCCATATCAATTTCTCCAATCATTAGTATTTTGTAACACAGTTCTATTATATCGTAATTGGTAAAAATTTTATATAAATTTCATATAAAATTTAAATTTTTCTTTCACTCTTTTCCTATGTTATGATACAATAAAGCAGTAAAATGAGCGTTTTGCTAGAATATAAGCGTGATGATTGAAATGGATTAATAATCAAATCAGAAAGGGAGCCGTGATATGAAAACAGTACTAGAGCGTTTTTTGGAATACATTAAAATTGAAACAACATCTCTTCCGGATATGGAGATATTTCCTTCTACACAGATTCAAATAGAGTTTGGTAAGTTCTTGGTAGAAGAAATGAAAGCAATTGGAATTGAAGATGCAAGTATTGATGAATTTGGATATGTATTTGGAACCATTCCAGCCAATGCAAAAGGGCCAACGATTGGTCTTATTGCACATATGGATACAGTGAATGATATCCCGAATAAAAATATTGTACCTAGGGTGGTAAAATATACAGGCGGGGATGTCATTTTAAATGAAACACTAAATATTCGTATGTCTCCAGAAGTATTCCCACATTTGGACAATTATATTGGAAAGACATTGGTTGTTACAGATGGAACTACGATTCTTGGAAGCGATGACAAAGCTGGAATTGCAGAGATTCTAACATTTGCAGAAACTTTACAAAATGACCCTTCGATAAAGCATGGTGAGATTAAAATTGGATTTACTCCAGATGAAGAAGTAGGGCGTGGAGCAGAGTTTTTTGATGTAGAGCGATTTGGTGCTAAATATGCATATACCATTGACGGAGGAGAAATCGGAGAGGTCGAATACGAGAATTTTAATGCAGCAACGGCTAAAATTGTTATAAAGGGAGAAAATATTCACCCTGGTACGGCAAAAAATAAAATGGTAAATGCAATGCTTGTAGCAATGGAATTAGAAAGTATGTTACCTGCATCACAAAAACCGCAATACACAGAAAACTACGAAGGATTTTTTCACTTAATTGCATTAAATGGAACGGTTGAGCATGCAGAAATGGTTTATATCATTCGTGATCATGATTTTGAAAAATTTCAACAGAAAAAAAAGCAGATTACTGCAATAGCCAACCATCTTAACTACATGCACGGAGCAGGAACAATTGAATTTGAAATTTCAGATTCTTATTACAATATGGAAGAAAAAATAAAGCCACACATGTTTTTGATTGATTATGCAAAAGAGGCATTTGTGGCTTGTGATGTGAAACCAAAAGTCATTCCGATTAGAGGTGGCACAGACGGTGCTAGACTATCCTATAAAGGCCTTCCTTGCCCCAATTTATCAACAGGTGGACATAATGCTCATGGAAAATACGAATATGTAGTGGTAGAATCTATGGAAAAAATGGTAATGGTGTTATTAAATCTTGTAAGCAAGTTTGTAGAATAAGATAAAAAATAGAAAGCTCCTAATTCATAATCGTCTATCGTTAGATGAAATGAATTAGGAGCTTTTGATATTATATAAGAGCTTGTGTTATTAGGAATGTCCTTTTGCTTCAAAAATCATTACAGAGCGAGGACCGATGGTAATTCCTGTAGTAGCAGCAGAAATTATGGTATCATCTTCGTAAGTATTGACTTTTAGAACCCATTTAAAATCATTGGATAGTTTTGGAAGGACAATATCAAGGAAATCCCAGTAAGTATTAATTGCTATAAATACAAGTTCTGGACGTCGAGCTTGTTCTTGCCCTGCAAACAAAACGCCTAAGTAGTGATCGGTAGCTGGAAAAGAAGTACAAGGGCCGTCGGTATTATAAAAGCTGGTATCAGGAAATCCTAAAGTGCCACAACTCATATTCATTCTTAGGCATTTATGGGTTTTTCTAAACTGTATCATTGTTTTAAAAAACTCAAAGGTATCTTTGTTCTTTTCTAATAAGGACCAATCAAGCCAGGAAATCTGATTATCTTGGCAGTAAGCATTGTTATTACCGTTTTGCCCATTTTCAAATTCATCGCCAGCTAGTAGCATAGGGTTTCCACGACTACACATCAAAACAGCACAAGCATTTTTAATGAGTCGCTTTCTTAATTGATTGATAGCTACATCATCTGTTTCACCTTCTACACCGCAGTTCCAACTGTGGTTATCATTGCAACCATCTGTATTATTCCAGCCATTTGCAAGGTTGTGTTTTTCGTTATAGGTATAAAGATCATGTAAAGTAAATCCGTCATGACAAGTGATAAAGTTTACAGAAGCATTCTTTCTTAAAAATGCATCATAAAGATCATACGAACCAGCAATGCGGTAAGAAGCAGCTTCGGTATAACCATCATTACCTTTTAAAAATTGTCTCATATCATCTCGGTATTTTCCATTCCATTCTGCCCAACGACTCCAAGATGGGAAGTTACCTACTTGATAAAGACCGCCTGCATCCCATGCTTCAGCAATTAGTTTTACATCCCCTAGAATTGGGTCAAATGCAAGTGCTTGTAATAAAGGAGGTTTTTCCATCGGAGAACCATCTTCATTTCGACCTAATATAGAAGCTAAGTCAAAACGGAATCCATCTATATGGTAGACGGTAACCCAGTAACGTAGACAACTAATAATCATCTGTTGAACAATAGGGTGGTTACAATTAAGGGTATTTCCGCAACCGCTAAAGTTATAGTAATAGCCTTCTGGCGTAAGTAAATAGTAAATATTATTATCAAATCCTTTAAATGAAAAAAATGGACCATGTTCATTTCCTTCTGCTGTGTGATTAAATACCACGTCTAGATATACTTCAATACCGTTTTCATTTAAAGCTTTGATCATTTCTTTTAACTCGGTTCCCTCGCGGTTGTACTCAATACTTGCAGCATAACTAGTATTTGGCGAAAAGAAATTAACGGTATTATAACCCCAGTAATTATGCAAATCTTTTCCATCTACTACGCGGTGATCTAGCATTTCATCAAATTCAAAAATAGGCATCAGTTCAACAACGTTTACACCAAGTTCTTTTAGATAAGGAATTTTCTCTATAATTCCAGCAAAAGTACCTGGTGATTTTACACCAGAAGAAGCATGTTTTGTAAATCCGCGTACATGCATTTCATATATGATTAGGTCATTCATAGGAAGCAGTGGTTGCTTGGCGTCTTTCCAATCAAAGTTATTACAAACAACCCTTGCTTTATAAAAAGAATCTTTTGGTTTTTCCGCTCCCCAAACACTTTGGCCAGTTACTGCTTTTGCATAAGGGTCTAAAAGATACTTGTTCTTATCAAAGATTAATCCCTTTTTTAAGTCATAAGGTCCATCAATCTTGTACGCATACTCGAAACTTTCAATATCTAATCCAAATACAATCATGGAATATACATTTCCGATTCGGTAATAATCTGGAAAGGGAATGATTGCAAAGGGAATGTTTTCTGTTCTACGAAATAATACTAACTCAATGGATGTTGCTCCATGGGAATAAACGGTAAAGTTAACACCACAGGGGATTAAAGTAGCTCCGTTCATATCATATAACCCTGGACGAATATCAAATCCATTAATATGATCCATAGGAACTAGGTTTATTCCAGAGGTAGAACTCAATAGGGATGAATCATAATGCTTGTTTTCAGTAGTTGTCTGCGAATTGGTCGAATTGTTTGCTTTTGGCATATTGTTACCTCCATATTGTATTGAATTGTACACAATAATATAGTAACACTAATTTAGAAACAAAACAATATGTGATAGGAATAAATGTATGAATAATAATTAGTCCGTTTTTTGATCCGCTTCGGTTGAATCTGTTGGTACGCTGTTTATAGCTTGTATTTTCGCTGCTTTTTTATTCTTCGCTTTCTTTGATATTAGTTTAATAAAAATTCCAATTATAAATCCGATGATAGCAACGAGTATAAAAATTGGAACACTAGCAATAAACCAAATTACAAAATCTAATAATCCTGCAAATACATTTTCTATATTTTTCATAAAGCCAGTTTGAATGCGTACAAGAAATGAATCTGGTTTTGTTGGTGTGAGAATCGTAACCTCATTAATATTTAAAGATACGGTACTATAATCTACTTGATTATCCATTGTACGTAGCTGAGATTCCATGGATTCTAACTCATAGCGTATTTCAGAAAGTCTTGATTCTAGTGCAAGAATCGATTCTATGGTTTCTGCCTATTCTAGCAATTCCCAAATACGCTCTTGTTCGATTTCTAATGTCTTCTTTCTACTCTCTACGTCATTATACTGTAAGGTAACATCTGCAATATGCTCATTTTGATACGTAATATTAGTCGCTTCTTTCACTTTCGATAAAAAAGTATCTAAATTTTGAGCTGGGATGCGAGCAATTATGTATGCTGAACGATTTTCATCTTCATAAAGCATACTACGTCCACCAATGTTTGATTGTTCTAAGTATCCATTTAATTCTGCAACCGATGCAGATAGTTCTTCCATGGTGGTATCAAAGGTATTGGTTTCCACAGATAGGTCTACTGTGCGGATCAGTTTTCGGTTGGACTGTACCAAGGGATCGTTTGAATTACTCATAGATTCTTCCGAAACCTCAACGGATGCTTGTTTCATTTCGATTCCAGCATCCATCATCATAGGTGCTTCAGAAGCACCAAAACCTGTTATCCCTTGTCCACTTGTAACGGTGTCATTTGAATAGTATTCCATGGATTCATCCTGTTGTGTCCCACAACTAACTAAAATAAATGATAATAAGATTATAAGTATTGCAAAGTTCTGTTTTTTCATAAATAGCCTCCTTTAATTGATTAAAATAATTATAGCAAAGAAGAAAATACTATACAATCCAATTCACATATAATTATGTAATTTGTAAGAAACGATAAAATAATTCAACTTAATGGAAAACGCTTGTAAAACTACAAGCACTATTCTATAATATATAGAAGCAGAAAAGAATTTGATTTAAACTTAGGAGGAAGATTTGTGAATCAAGAAAAAATTATCGTAATTGATTTTGGTGGTCAATATAATCAATTAGTAGCACGTCGTGTACGTGAATGTAATGTATATTGTGAAATCTATTCGTATAAAATGGATATTAATAAAATTAAGGCGTTGAATCCAAAAGGGATTATTCTAACAGGAGGTCCTAATAGTTGTTATGAAGAGAATTCGCCAACATACTCGAAAGAATTATTTGAGCTTGGAGTTCCTGTATTAGGATTATGTTATGGTGCTCAACTTATGATGCATATCCTAGGCGGGAAAGTGGAACGTGCAGATGTACGTGAGTACGGAAAAACAGAAGTCTTGGTTGATAAAACAGATTCTATGATTTTTGATGGAGTATCTGCATCTACAAGTTGTTGGATGAGTCACTTTGACTATATCTCAAAACTTGCGCCAGGTTTTGAAATTACCTCACATACAGCGGATTGTCCAGTTGCTTCTGCAGAGCGTGTAGAAGATAAGTTGTATGCAATTCAGTTTCACCCAGAAGTACTTCATACATTAGAAGGTACGAAGATGTTATCAAACTTTGTTCGTAATGTTTGTGGTTGTGCTGGATCATGGAGAATGGACTCATTTGTAGAGGAATCCATTAAAGCGATTCGTGAAAAAGTTGGAGATGGTAAAGTTCTTTGTGCGTTATCAGGAGGAGTGGATTCTTCTGTAGCAGCAGTTTTATTATCAAAAGCAGTTGGAAATCAACTTACTTGTGTATTTGTAGATCATGGTCTTCTTCGTAAGGACGAGGGGGATGAAGTTGAAAATATATTTGGACCAAATGGAAACTATAACTTGAATTTTATCCGTGTAAATGTACAACAAAGATACTATGATAAATTAAAAGGTGTAGAGGATCCTGAAACAAAGAGAAAAATTATTGGCGAAGAATTTATTCGTGTATTTGAGGAAGAAGCAAAGAAAATTGGTAGTGTAGACTTCTTGGTACAAGGAACAATCTATCCTGATGTAGTGGAAAGTGGAGTAGGTGGAGAATCTGCAGTGATCAAATCCCATCACAATGTAGGTGGATTACCTGATATCGTAGACTTTAAAGAAATTATTGAGCCATTGAGAGATTTATTTAAAGATGAAGTACGTAAGGCTGGTTTGGAACTTGGAATCCCTGAATATTTAGTATTCCGTCAGCCATTCCCAGGTCCAGGGCTTGGAATCCGTATCATTGGTGAAGTAAGCGAAGAGAAGGTTAAAATGGTTCAAGAGGCAGATGCAATTTATCGTGAGGAGATTGCTAATGCTGGATTAGATAGAAGTATCGGTCAATATTTTGCTGCATTAACAAACATGCGTTCGGTAGGTGTTATGGGAGATGAGAGAACATATGACTATGCAGTTGCGCTGAGAGCAGTAAATACAATTGACTTTATGACTGCAGAGGCAGCAGAGGTACCTTATGAGGTATTGAATAAAGTAATGAGTAGAATTATAAATGAAGTTCGTGGGGTGAATAGAGTCATGTATGACTTGACAAGTAAGCCACCAGGGACGATAGAAATGGAATAGGTATTTAAAGTCTTGGAAGTGGCTTAAACACTGGATTTGC